>NZ_SSDN01000084.1:0-97396 GCF_004794355.1 Microbacterium sp. K36
GCACGTCGCTCTTGGACGTGAAGTAGTTGAAGAAGCTGGAACGGCTGACCCCCGCCCGCTGCGTGATGTCGGCAATGGAGGTGGCCTCGTACCCGCGCTCCAGGAAGAGCTCGCAGGCGGCCTCGGCGAGGGTCTCGCGCGAGGAGGCCTTCGGGCGGCCGGCGCGACCAGTCCGGTTCATGACTTCACGGTACCGCGCGCCGCGCTGCACCCCGGACGAGGATGTATTGTTGGACGCAATCCATGTATTAGAGGGAAGCGACGACGCATGCTCGACATCCTCACCCCCGGCTTCATGCCGACCCCTGTCCCCTATCCCGACGGCTGGGCCCTGCAGCGCCGTGTGCACGCAGACGTCGTGTCCGGTGCCCGCCCTGACACGCTCATCCTGCTCGAGCACGCGGCCGTCTACACCGCGGGCAAGCGCACGGAGGACCATGAGCGCCCCCAGGACGGGACCCCGGTGATCGACGTCGACCGCGGCGGGAAGATCACCTGGCACGGGCCGGGGCAGCTCGTCGGCTATCCGATCTTCCGCCTGCCCGAGCCGATGGACGTGGTCGCACACGTCCGGCGGCTGGAGCGGATCCTCATCGAGGTGCTGCGTCCGTTCGGGGTCGATGGGCACCAGGTCGAGGGACGCAGCGGTGTGTGGGTGCGCCGACCGCTCTCGGAGGACAAGGTGGCCGCGATCGGCGTGCGCGTGCAGCAGGGCGTGACCATGCACGGCTTCGCCATCAACTGCGACAACAGCCTCGCCCCCTTCCGCGACATCATCCCCTGCGGCATCACCGACGCCGGTGTGACGACGGTGAGCGAGGCGTCCGGCCGCGTGGTCGGTCCGCTCGACCTCGTCGACGCCGTGAAGGACGCCTTCCGCACCGCCCACGCACCCGACCTGACAGGAGTCCCGGCATGACCGCCGCACCCGAGGGGCGCAAGCTCCTCCGCCTCGAGATCCGCAACGCGGAGACCCCGATCGAGCGCAAGCCCGAGTGGATCAAGACCAAGGCCAAGATGGGGCCGGAGTACTCGGCGCTGCACTCGCTGGTGAAGAGCGAGGACCTGCACACGGTGTGTCAGGAGGCCGGCTGCCCGAACATCTTCGAGTGCTGGGAGGACCGCGAGGCGACCTTCCTCATCGGAGGCTCGCAGTGCACGCGTCGCTGCGACTTCTGCCAGATCGACACCGGCAAGCCCGCCGACTACGACACCGACGAGCCGCGACGCGTCGCCGAGAGCGTGCAGCGGATGAACCTCCGCTACGCGACCGTGACGAGCGTGGCCCGCGACGACCTGCCCGACACGGGGGCCTGGCTCAACGCCGAGACGGTGCGCAGGATCCACGAGCTCAACCCGAACACCGGGGTGGAGCTGCTGGCCAACGAGCACAACGCCGACCCCGCGTTCCTCGGCCAGATCTTCGATGCCCGCCCCGAGGTGTTCGCGCACAACGTGGAGACCGTGCCCCGCATCTTCAAGCGCATCCGCCCCGCGTTCCGCTACGAGCGCTCGCTGAACGTGCTCACGCAGGCTCGCGATGCCGGACTCATCACGAAGTCCAACCTCATCCTCGGCATGGGCGAGGAGCCGGAGGAGGTCGTCCAGGCGCTGCAGGACCTCCACGACGCCGGCTGCGACATCATCACGATCACCCAGTACCTCCGCCCGACGCCGCGGCATCTTCCCGTCTCGCGGTGGGTGAAGCCGGCCGAGTTCGTCGAATTCAAGGAGGAGGCGGAGCGGATCGGCTTCCTCGGGGTGCTCGCCGGTCCGCTGGTGCGCTCCTCGTACCGCGCCGGGCGGCTCTGGGCGCAGTCGATGACCTCGAAGGGACGGGAGATCCCCGCGCACCTCGCGCACATCGCGGAGAGCGCCGACCTCGGCTTCGCGCAGGCGGTCTGACGAGCGGCGGTCAGTCGGCGCTCATGACCGACTGCACGCTGCCGTCGGAGCCCAGGTTCACCAGCAGCACGTCGTCGGTGGCGCTGTCGTCGAGCGCGTATTCCAGCACCGCGAACGGCTCCGACCCGCCGTGCTCGTCGGCGAGGATCGTCATGCTCATCAGGCGCAGCGATCGGATGATGTCCACGGCCGCGTCTCCGGACACGTCGATGAGGACGTCCGGGAGGTCGTCGCCGAACACCTCCTGCTGCTGCAGGATGTACTCGGTCACCTCGCTCGTGCGGTCGTCCACCTCGGCGAGCATCCCCCGTCGCGCCGTCGCGTCCACGTTCTCCAGGCCGGCGATGAGTCCGGCGGCGATGTCGAGGGCGTCGGCGGAGACGTCGTCCTGGTCCGGCGCTGTCAGGTCCACCGTGACGCTCTGGTCGCCGAGCTCGACCGTCTCCGACCAGAAGATCGAGCCGTCGGGGCCCGACGACAGCAGTCCGAAGTAGTCGTGTTCGATCGCCATAACGCTATGAAACCAGCCTGGTGCTCGGGGCGGAAGCCCTGTGTCAGCCGACCAGCGCCTGCACGAAGACGTGCGGCGTGAAACCGGTCAGATCATCGATGCCCTCGCCCTGGCCGAGGAGTTTCACCGGGATGCCCGTGCGCTCCTGCACCGCGAGCACGAAGCCGCCCTTGGCCGAGCCGTCGAGCTTGGTGAGCACGAGTCCGGTGACGCCGGCGTGCTGCAGGAAGGTCTCCGCCTGCATGACGCCGTTCTGCCCCGTCGTGGCGTCGAGGACCAGCAGCACCTCGCTGATCGGGGCCTGCTTCTCGACGACGCGGCGGATCTTGCCCAGCTCGTCCATGAGCCCGCCCTTGGTGTGCAGGCGTCCCGCCGTGTCGATGATCGCGATCTCGATGCCCTCGCGCTTCGCGTACTCCACGGTCTGGAAGGCGACGGAGGCCGGGTCCTGGCCTTCCTGCTGCGGGCGGACGATGGCCGCTCCCCCGCGCTGTGCCCAGGTGGCGAGCTGGTCGACGGCGGCGGCACGGAAGGTGTCGGCGGCTCCCACGACCACACTCCGCTGGTAACCGCGGAGGAACTTCGTGAACTTGCCGATAGTGGTCGTCTTGCCCACGCCGTTCACCCCGACGACGAGGACCACGGCCGGGCGCTCGGTGAGCTTGAGCGTGGTGTCGAACTTCGCGAAGTGCTCCTCCAGGGTCTCCCGCAGCATGCGCTGGAGGTCCTTGGGGTCGGTGGTGCGGTACTTCGCGACCTTGTCACGCAGCTCGTCGACGATGCGCTCGCTGATGTCAGGGCCGAAGTCCGCCGTGATCAGCGCTGTCTCCAGGTCTTCCCACGTCGTCTCGTCGATGGTGGGCTTCACGAACATGCCGCGCAGCGCGCGACCGAGAGACCAGGACTTCTCTGCCATGCGTCCAGCCTACGGGTAGCATCCAGGGATGCACCGCGCGCCGCTCCCGCACCGGGTGTTCCTCCACGGCGCCGGGAGGCGCGCCACAGGCGCATGGCCCTCTCAGGACCCGGAGTCGGGGACCTTCCTCAGCTTCCCGCCGGAGTCGTCCGTCGAAGCGCAGGCGGGCGCTCTCTTCGAGGGAGAACGTGATCGGACGCCGATCGTGTTCGCGCACTCCATCGGCGCGGTGACCGCCGTCCGCGCCGTCGCCGACGGTCTGCGGGTGTCCGGACTGGTCCTCGTCGAGCCCGCCCTGTACGACGTCGCGCGTGGGGCGGCACCGATCGAGCGGCATATCGCCGTGGTCACGGAGGCGCGATCACGCGCGACCGAGGACGACCTCTACGGCTTCTGGGCGCTGTTCCGTCCGCTCATGTTCGGCGGCCCACTGGACCGCGAGTCCTGGCCGGACGAGCGCGCCGTCGCGGAGCACTGGGCGACCGCGAACCTCCCCTGGGGACACGGCATCCGGGAGCGTTCCCTCGCCGACGTGCCGACCCTCGTGGTCACCGGAGGCTGGAACGAGGAGTACGAGATCATCGCCCGACGGCTCGTCGATGTCGGAGCTGCCCACGTGGTGCTCCCCGGCTTCGCCCACCGCCCGCAGGACCATCCCGACTTCCCGGCTGCGGTCACGGCATTCGAACAGTCCCTCACGAGGTGACCCGCACCGGTCCGTCCGAGCACAGCTTCGGAGATCGCGGGCGACACGCCGGATCCGACCGGCGACACACCAGGTGGAGGCCACGATCTCCGCAGCTGTGCCCGGGGCGAGTCAGACGGCGGCGGCGGCGCGGTCGCCGACGCGCTGCCCGACCACCGCGGAGACCCCGTCCTGACGCATCGACACGCCGTAGAGCGCGTCGGCGATCTCCATGGTCCGCTTCTGGTGCGTGATGACGAGGAGCTGGGAGCTCTCGCGCAGCTGCTCGAAGACCGTGAGCAGCCGGCCGAGGTTCGCGTCGTCCAGCGCGGCCTCGACCTCGTCGAGGATGTAGAACGGGCTGGGACGCGCCTTGAAGATCGCCACCAGGAGCGCCACCGCGGCCAGAGACCGCTCACCGCCGGACAGCAGCGACAGCCGCTCGATCTTCTTCCCGACGGGACGGACCGAGACCTCGATCCCCGTCGTCAGCATGTTCTCCGGATCGGTCAGCGAGATGCTGCCTGTGCCGCCGGGGAACAGCAGCGGGAAGACCTGGCCGAACGCCTCCTTGGTGTCCTCGAACGCGCTGGCGAAGATCGTCTGCATGCGCTCGTCGAGGTCGGCGATGATCGTCAGGAGATCCTGCCGGGTCTGCGTCAGGTCCGCGAGCTGCGTGGTGAGGAACGCGTGGCGCTGCTCCAGGGCGGCGAACTCCTCCAGCGCGAGCGGGTTGACCCGACCGAGCTGGGCGAGCTTCCGCTCCGCGTCCGCCAGGCGCCGCTGCTGGATGCGCCGGTCGAACGGGATCGCGGTGTCGTCGAGCAGCTCGCCATCGGCCGGCTCCGCCCCGGGATCCCGCGGCACGAGCTGATCAGGACCGTACTCGGCGACCAGCACGTCCTCGTCGAGGGCGAGCTCCGAGGACACGCGCTCCAACAGGCTGTTCAGGTGGAGCTTCTTCTCGTGGATCTGCAGTTCCAGTCCGTGCACGCTCTCCGTGAGCCCGGCCAGACGCTCCCGCAGGGACGCCTCCTGGGCGCGCAGCGCGACGAGTTCCTGGTTCTGCGCGGACCGAGCGGCTTCCGCCTCCGCCAGGGCGACGCGGGCCTCGGTGACCGAGCGGTCGAGGGAGTCGAGGATGCGCGGCAGCTCCTCCACGACTCCGGACGCCGCCTCGCGCTGCGCCCGGCGGATGACGGCGCGGCGGGCGGCCTCCGCGGCGGCGTCCCGCTCCTGCTCGCGCTGCCGCTCCAACGCGGTCACCCGGGACTGCGCGGCACGGACGCGCTCACGCAGGGTCTCGACCTCCAGGCGGGCACGGACCTCGCCCTCGCGGGCGCGCTCCAGCGCCTCCAGCAGTCCATCCCGCGCGGACGCGTCGAGCACCGGACGCGGCGCCGCGACGGCGGCATCGAGCTCCGCCTTCGCGGCCTCCGCCTTCGCCTCCGCGTCCGCCACGGCGGCCTGCGCCTGAGCGAGCCCGGTCTCGAGACGATCGCATTCGGCGACAGCGGCCTCATGGCGCACGGTCACCTTGTTGAGCTGCTCGGCATGCGTCGCGAGAGCGGCATCGTGCTCGCGAAGGGCACGCAGCGCGTCCTTGGCATGACGCCGCGTCTCCTCCACCGCCTCATCGGCGTCGATGCGGGCCTCCCGCAGGGAGTCGACGACGATCTGGATCTCGGAGAGCCGCTCGGTCGCAGCGTCCCGCTCCGCCGCGAGCTCGAGGCGGGAGCGCTCCCCGCCGGAACCCGTGCGCAGGGTCTGGGCGGTGATGACGTCGCCGCCGGTGGTCACGATCGTCGTCCACGCATCACCCTCCGCATCGAGTGCGCGCCGGGCGGATCGCGCCGCATCGAGGTCGTCGGCGATGAGTACGTGCGCCAGGACCCCGAGGATCCCGTCCGGCGCGGTCACCGTCTCGGTCGCGGCGACCACACCCTCGACATCCGGACGTGTCGGCTTCTTTCTCGGCGCGTCGGCGACCACGAAGTCGACCACCCCACGGCGGCGCTCCGCGGCCTCCGCCGCCAGGGCGAAGGCATCGTCCGCGGACCCGACCAGCACACCCTCGGCCAGCGGACCCAGGACGGCGGCGATCGCGGCTTCGTACCCCGCGCGCACCTGCACGGCATCGCCGACGAGACCGCGAACTCCGGGGCCGCCCTCCGCGACGATCTCGGCGGCGCCTCCCGACAGCGACAGCGCACTGCTCAGCGCGGCGGCCTTCGCCGTGAGGGCGTCGACTTCGCGCTCCGCAGCGTGCAGGCGCTCGCGAAGGCTCTCCCGTTCCGCCTCCGCCGCCGTCGCCGCACGCTGGGCGCTCTCGTAGGCGGCGGCGTACTCGACGGCCGTGCCCTCGGGAGCTTCCGCATCGTCGATCGCCTCCAGGGCCTCCTCGGCGTCGCGCCGCCGGGCGTGCGCGGCCTCGAGCGCGTTCTCCTGGCGCAGCACCGCGCCGCGGACCGCGGCCAGTGCCGACGCGGCCGCGTCGGCGTTCCCGCGGAGAGAGGAGAGCCGCATGTCATACGCGGAGACGAGGGCGCTCTGCTCCGCGATGTCCACGTCGAGCGTGTCGAGCTCGGCACGGGCGTTCATGACCTCGCGGCTGGCGGCGGCCGCGGCGTCCTGAGCGTCGCCGAGGCCGGAGGAGATCGTCTCGATGTCCTCCTTCGCCTCGTCGATGGTCGCCTGCGTGACGGTCACCGCGGTCACGGCCGCGTCGTCCTCCTCGGAGCCGAGAAGCGCGAGGCGCTGGTTGGCGAGGGTATAGAGCCCGCGCATCCGCTCCTGCACCTGTTCCAGTCCGAACGCGACGCTGCGCGCCTCGTCGACGGCGATCGAGTTCTGGTTCTTCTCCAGACGAGCGATCCCGGCGCGCACGGTCTCGGCCTGGTCGGACAGCACGAGACGCTCGGTGTGCCGCTCCTGCTCGGTCCGGGTGTGGTCCGCGAGGGCCGTCCGCAGCGCCACGACGTCGTCGGCGAACAGGCGGGCCTTGGCATCGCGCACGACGGCGGCGATGGTCTGCGCCTCGCGCGCGATCTCCGCCTGGCGTCCGAGGGGCTTGAGCTGGCGGCGGATCTCCCCGGCGAGGTCGCTCAGACGCGTGAGGTTGGCCTCCATCGCGTCGAGCTTGCGCAGCGTCTTCTCCTTGCGCCGACGGTGCTTGAGGATGCCGGCCGCCTCCTCGATGAAGCCGCGTCGATCCTCCGGCGAGGCCTGGAGCACGGTGTCGAGCCGCCCCTGACCCACGATGACGTGCATCTCCCGGCCCAGGCCGGAATCGCTGAGCAGCTCCTGCACATCGAGCAGACGGCAGCTCTCGCCGTTGATGGCGTACTCGCTGGAGCCGTTGCGGAAGAGCGTGCGGCTGATGGTGACCTCGGCGTACTCGATCGGCAGCGCGCCGTCGGCATTGTCGATCGTGAGCTGCACCTCGGCGCGCCCCAGAGGACCACGGGTCGAGGTGCCGGCGAAGATGACATCTTCCATCTTGCCGCCGCGAAGCGTCTTCGCCCCCTGCTCCCCCATCACCCAGGCGAGGGCGTCGACGACGTTGGACTTGCCGGAGCCGTTCGGCCCGACGATGCACGTGACGCCGGGCTCGAACACGAAGGTCGTGGGCTGCGCGAACGACTTGAACCCCTTGAGCGTCAGGCTCTTCAGGTGCATGGGGCGACCGCTCGTCCGGGGAGATTCACGCCGCTACGCTACCGGAATCCCGCGGAACGGCCGGTATCCCGCGCGGTCATCGCGGACCCCGGTGCGACCGCGACACGCCGGTGCTACCACGAAATGCTTGACGATCTCCTGAGAGTTTCGCTACGGTGGCCTCCGGATCGCCACACGAAAGGAGGTTACCGATGATGATCACTCAGCACACCGCAGAGGTCTTTGGCCTCGCCGCGCCCGCGCACTTTGCGCCGCGCCACGCGGCATCGGTGACCGCCGGCGTCCGTCACGGCTCGCTCGGCTAGAACCGCAGCCTGGGAACGCAGGCCCGATCCGGGTCTTCTCCCGCCTGTTCTGTCGCGTCCCACCCTCTGATCCCCTCGGATCATGGATCCCCCCTGCCTCCGGTGTCCGCATTCCGCGGCTCCGCAGGCGCTGCTCTCGTCCGCACCCGCCGCGGCCGACGACTCGGTCCTGACGCGGTGCTTCCGCACCCCATCCATCCCTTTCGAAGGAACCATCGTGAACATCACGCTGTCCCGCAGCACCACCCATCCGCCCGATATCGAGGACCGCAAGGTCCTCCAGATCCCCCGCGACGACGAGCTGCGTCAGCTCGGCATCGCGGACCGCCTCTCGCTCCGGATCGGCCTCTGGCTGTTCCAGCGGGCGCAGCGGCCCCGACGTCCGCGCCGGTCGTGGACCGTCGATCCCGGAGACCTGTTCCTCGTCGGAGAACAGCGTCATCGTTCGGCCGCGGAATCGCACGCCCTCCTCATGCACGACATGCAGCGCGGAATGCGCTGACCGGGCGATGACGACCGCATCGGCACCGACCCGGCGTCCGTCCGCGCACCTGCGGACGGACGCCGGGGCACCCGGCACCTCCTCCTCCTCGCTCCGACACGAAGGACCTGACATGACGACCGCCGCACTGACGATCACGCCGCTGATCGTCCCGGCCACCCTCGACGACGCGAATGCCGCGGACTTCCGTGCGTACGGCGCCCTGAACCGACAGATCTGCGACGAGCAGGTCGGTCTCCCCGACCTCGCGCCGGACGCCGCGCAGATGCTGCCGAACTGGCAGGACGACTCCGATGCGCTGGATCTCGGATTCGTCGCCCGGGAGGGGGACGACATCATCGGCATGGTGACGGTGTCCTTCCCGCAGGAGGAGGACGCGCGCGCCGCGGAGATCGATCTCCTCGTTCCGGCCGCCCACACCGGGCGCGGCGTCGAGGAGGCGCTGCTCGACCGCGCCGAGACCGAGGCACGGGAGCGCGGTCGGAGCGTCCTCCAGATCTGGACCCTGCACCGGCCCGAGGAGGCCGACCGCATGCTCCAGCCCCGGACCGGCTGGGGACGGATCCCGGCGACGCCCCTGAGCGATGTCGTCGAGGCCCATGGCTTCACCCTGGAGCAGGTCGAGCGCAACAGCGAGCTCGACCTGCGTGCCGATCCGGAGCCCTTGCACCGGGCGTTGGACGACGCGCTCACGGCCGCGGGACCGGACTATCGCGTGGTCGAGTGGCAGCTCCCCACCCCGCCCGAGTTCCGCGCAGGTTACGCCGACATCCTCGCCCGGCTTTCGACCGACGCCCCGAGTGGAGACATGGACTTCGTCGCCGAGGTCTACGACGCGGAGCGGGTGGTCCGCCGCGATGCGCGTCTCACCGGAGCCGGGCAGACGGTTTCCGTGGTCGCCGTGGAGCATGTCCCGTCCGGCACCCTCGTCGCGTACAACGAGCTGCTGATCGGTGCGGAGAAGACCGGGACCACCCACCAGTTCGGGACGCTGGTGGCGAAGGATCACCGCGGCCACCGCCTCGGCACGATCGTCAAGTGCGCCAACCTCCTGCGCTGGCGGGAGCTCGTCCCCGGCTCGACCGTGGTCTCGACGTTCAATGCGGAGGAGAACCGGCCGATGCTCGACATCAACGAGGCGATCGGCTTCGTGCCCGTATCGTACGCAGGGGCGTGGCAGAAGAAGATCTGACGACGAGCGGTGGCCGTCATCCTCGCGGATGACGGCCACCGCTCAGCTTCATCCGCCGGGCCGACGACACCAGCACGGCCTCACGGCGAGGCTGGGAGCATGAACACTCCCGTGATCGAAGCCCACGCCCTCGTCAAGACCTACGGCGTCACGCACGCCCTCGCCGGTGTCAACCTCGCGGTGCACCGTGGCGAGTCCGTCGCCATCATGGGCGCGTCGGGCTCGGGGAAGACGACGCTCCTGCATGTGCTGGCGGGCATCACCGCACCGGACTCCGGCCGCGTGGTCTTCCATCCCTCTACCGGAACGCCCATCGAGGTGACCGCACTCGGGGAGGCGGCACGCTCCCGCCTGCGTCGCGAGCGCTTCGGGTTCGTCTTCCAGCAGGGGCTTCTGATCCCGGAGCTGACCGCGGTGGAGAACGTCGCGCTCGCCTCGATGATCAACGGCGTCGCCAAGAAGGACGCGCTCCCCCACGCGGCTTCCTGGCTCGCGGCGCTGGGCCTCGGCGGATTGGAGGAACGGCGCATCGGCGAGCTGTCGGGAGGACAGGCACAGCGTGTGGCCATCGCGCGCGCCCAGGCGACGGGTGCGGACCTCGTCTTCGCGGACGAGCCGACCGGGGCCCTGGACTCGCACACCTCCGCCGAGGTCATGGACGCGCTCCTGTGGTCCACGACCGGGCAGGGCCGCACCCTCATCGTCGTCACGCACGACGCCGACGTCGCCGCACGCTGCACGCGCACGGTCGCCGTCCGCGACGGCCGTATCCTCGGCTCGGCGGTGAACGCATGAATCTCTCCGTCCTCGCCCTGCTCCTGCGTCCGGCTCCCGGACAGCGCAGCGTCCTCGCCCTGCCGATCGTCGCGTTCGGCGTGGTCACGACCCTCGTGCTCACGGTGATCGGCGGAGCGCAGGCCTTCTGGACCTGGACCGACGATGAAGCCGTGCTCTACCAGGCTCTCGCCGCCATCGCGCTCGTCCTCCTCGTGGTGCCGCTGACCTCCCTCGGCGGCGCCGCTGCCCGGTTGTCCGCCCGACGCCGCGACGAGAGGCTGTCCACTCTGCGCCTGCTCGGGGTGACCCCGGGAGGGGTGACGACGGCCACCGTCGTCGAGTCGGTCCTCGTCGCCGCCGCCGGCGCCGTCATCGGCATCGGCGGTCATCTCGCCCTGAGCCCGCTGATCGGCCTCATCCCGTTCCGAGGAGATCCGCTCGGCCTTTCGGCAGTCGTGCTCCCTCCGGCCATGATCGCCGCCGTCGTGGGCGGCGTCCTGCTGCTCGCCGCGGGCAGCGCCGTGGTGGGGCTTCGTCGGGTCGTGATCTCGCCGCTCGGGGTCCGCACGCGCACAGCGCCGACGAACGTGCACTGGATCCGCGCCGTCATCGCGGTCGTCGGCATCGCCACCGCGTTCGTGCTCATCAAGGTCTTCCCGATGATCGGCGGGGTCGTGGCAACGATCGCCGTGCTCGCCGCGATGTTCGCCCTCGCGCTGAGCGTTCTCAATCTGCTCGGTCCGTGGGTGCTGAAGGTCTCGGCGGGGCGCCAGCTCCGGCGGGCGGAGCGCCCGGAGCGGCTGCTCGCCGCTCGCCTCGTTCTCGACTCTCCGAAAGCGGCCTGGCGTCAGGTCGGCGGCATCGCGATGGCGAGCTTCATGGCCGTCTTCGCGGGCACCGGCGTCGCGCTCCTCGACACGATCGGGGCGAGCGACGATCCCTCCAGCATCGCGCTCGCGGAGGACATCCGGACCGGCCTCATCATCACCCTCATCGGGTCGTTCCTCATGGTGGCGGCCTCCGTCGGCGTGAATCAGGCCTCGGATGTGCTCGACAAGAGCGACCTGCACGAGAGCCTGCATCACCTGGGCATGCCCGTCGAGACTATGGACCGCGCGCGTCGTCGCGCGATCATGTCGCCGCTGCTGGTCACGGCGGTGGGGTCCGCGCTGTGCGCTGCGGTGCTCGTGTTCCCGCTGGTGGGCATCGCGCTGATCATCGCGCCCCTCTCGCTGATGACGATCGCGACCGTCGTCGCCGTCGGCATCGGAGTCGTCTGGGCGAGCACCTGGGCGACGCGTCCCCTGCTGGATCGCGCTTTCGCTCCGGCGTGAGGCGGTGGTGGGCCGGGAGCATCCGGCCCACCACGCGCGCGGGGTCAGGGGCGGATGAGAACCTTCAGACTCCGTCGCTCATCCATGTCGCGGTATCCGGCCGGCACGCCGTCCAGGTCGGTGACCGCATCGAACACCCGACCGGGCTCGATCGTCCCGTCGAGAATGTCGGGCAGCAACTCCTCGATGTAGGCGCGGACCGGTGCCGGACCTCCCGCGAGTCGGATGTTGTGGCGGAACAGGCTCCCGAATCCGATCGGGGCCTCCTCGTACTGGGGCACCCCGACGCGGCTGACCACCCCGCCGGGGCGGACGACGCCGAGCGCCTGGTGATAGGCGGGCATATGGCCGACCGCCTCGAGCACCGCGTGAGTGCCGAGTCCCCCGGTGAGATCGCGCACGCGGGCGATGCCCTCCTCGCCTCTCTCCGCGACCACGGCCGTGGCACCGAAGTCTCGCCCGAGGTCCGTCCGATCCTGATGCCGGCCCATGAGGATGATCTGCTCAGCGCCCAATCGCTTCGCGGACAGGACCGCCATCAGGCCGACAGCGCCGTCACCGATCACGGTGACGCTCTGGCCCGGCCGGACATCGGCCATCCGCGCAGCGTGGTAGCCCGTGCCGAACACGTCTGCCAGCGTCAGCAGCGAGGGCATCAGCGCCGAGTCCTCGGGCACGGGGAGCTTGACGAGCGTTCCATGGGCCAGCGGCACGCGCACGGCTTCGGCCTGCCCCCCCTCGTCGGGGATCCCGTCCCAGAATGCTGCCTCGTGGTGGAGGCACGATGTCTGGAGGTTCTCGCGGCAGAGGACGCAGACGTTGTCCGAGATGGCGAACGGCGAGACGACGAGGTCGCCCTTCCGAAGTGTGGCGACGTCCGCCCCGACCTCCTCGACGACGCCGATGAGCTCGTGACCCATGCGGGCCGGGCCGTCGGCCGCGGACATCGAGTGGTACGGGTGGAGGTCGGAGCCGCAGATGCACGAGGCCGTGATCCGGACGAGGGCGTCCGTCGGATGCCGGAGGGTCGAGTCGGGAACGGTCTCGACGCGGACGTCGCCCGCCTGGTACATGACAGTGGCACGCATGATGGTTCTCCTTGATTCGGTGAGGGGTTTCAGAGGGTCGGGCGCGGGGCGGCCGTTCGGGCGCGGGACGTCAGGGCGAGGCCGATCGCAGGGATCAGGGTGAGGACGACGATGCCGGTTCCGACCACGGTCGGCGCGGTGAGTCCGAGTCCGCCCCCGATGGCAGCTCCCGCGAGTGCCGTGCCCAGCGCCGTTCCCGCATTGAACGCGGCGACTGTGAGTCCGGAGCCGAGCGTCGCTGCACGGCCCGCGTACCCGACGGCCAAGTGGATGAGCACGGTGTTCGCGCTGAGCCCGAAGAGTCCGAGCAGCACGACGAGTATCACGGTGATCACCGGTGCACCGGCCGTGAGCGTCATCGCGAGCAGCACCAGGGTGGTCACGGTCGGCACCGCGATGGTGACCGCATGCGGACGGCGGTCGCCCAACCGCCCGGCGACCAGGGTGCCGAGGAACGACCCTACGCCGAAACCCGTCAGCACGAGGGGCACGAACATGCCGGGGATCCCGGCGACGTCGGTGAGGAGCGGGACCAGGAACGAGTACACGGCGAGCACACCACCACAGGTCGTCAAGCAGGCGAGCAGCACAGCCCAGAGTCGGCCGGAGCGTAGTGCGGAGAGAGCATCGCGCACGTTCAGCCGGCCGGCCTGGGCATGCGGCGCGGGCACGAACCGTGCCACCAGCAGGGCAGCGACCGCTGACGCCGCGGCGAGAGCCCAGAAGGCTCCACGCCAGCCGACCTGATGCGCGAGGAACACGCCGAGTGGAACGCCGAGGACGGTGGCGAGGGAACCGCCGGCGCCGACCACCCCGATGGCGCGCGATCGCAGCGAGCTCCCTGCGGCATCACCGGCCACGACCGCGGAAACGGCCCAGAATGCCCCCGTCGCCAGTGCAGTGAGGAACCGCGCGACCATCAGGATGTCCATCTCCGAACTCACTGCGACGATGACATGACCCACGAAGAACACCGACAGTGCCGCGAGGAGCGTACGCTTCCGCGACAGTCGCAGGGTGAGCAGCGTCATCGTCGGCGCGCCCACGACCATGCCGATCGCGAAGACCGTGATGAGCGACGAGGCCACCGGGAGGGACACACCGAGGTCGGAAGCCACATCCGGGAGGATCCCGGCGACGATGAACTCCGTCGTGAGCATCAGGAAGGTGCCGAGAGCGAGGATGTACACCACGAACGGCAGCCTCCCGGATCCGGTGTCGCTCTCGGGAGACGGGCCGATCTCGGTCGGGCGGGCTCGTGTCGGCATCGGGTTCTCCTGGGTCGTCAGGTGCGGTACTTCTCCATTCCACCGCCGTTCCACCGGCACACGAAGGTCGCATCTATCCCGGTACAAACTCCACCCCCTTCCGGTCCCATCCCGCTCGTATGGTGGACCCATGGACAACCGCGCCGACATCCGGGATTTCCTCGCCAGCCGGCGGGCGAAGCTGACCCCGGCGCAGGTCGGCCTGCCCACCAGCGCTCGACGCCGCGTCCCGGGTCTCCGCCGCGAAGAGGTCGCCGTGCTCGCGGGCGTCAGCACGGAGTGGTACACCCGTCTGGAGAAGGGGCATATCGCCGGCGTCTCCTCCGACGTGCTCGACGCGGTCGCCGAGGCCCTCCGTCTGGACGACGACGAGCGCACCTACCTCCTCGACCTCGCTCAGGCCGCCAAGCCGGCGCACCGGCGGCCCGCGCGACGCCGGGAGGCTCCTCTTCCCCCGCACGTCCTGTGGATGCTGGACTCCGTCACCCTGTCCGCGGCGTTCGTGCGCAACGGCCGCCTCGACGTCATCGGGTCGAACGCGTTGGGGCGCGCGTTGCACGCGCCGATGTTCGAAAGCGCGACGGCCGTGGACGGTGTGGCGAACTTCGCCCGCTTCCACTTCCTCGATGAGGCCTCGAGGGACTTCTTCGTGGACTGGGAATCCGGAGCCGCCGCGACCGTCGCCCTGCTGCGCGCGGAGGCCGGCCGCGATCCGCAGGACAAGGCACTCCGGGAGCTCATCGGCGAGCTGTCGACGACCAGTCCGGAGTTCAGTGGCTTCTGGGCCGCCCACGACATCCGCATCCGCCACGAGGGCACGAAGCGCCTGCAGCACCCGCAGGTCGGTCTTATGGAGCTGACGTATCAGTCCGTCCTTCTCCCCGCCGGCACGCGGACGCGCAACGACCTCTCCTTCTACACGGCTGAGCCGGGCAGCGCCGATGAGGAGAGGATGCGGCTGCTCAGCAGCTGGGCAGCGTCCGCGCGCGAAGAGGCTCCGCAGGAGCGCTCCGACCGTTCCTGACCGGGTCAGCGCCTCCGCTGGCAGCGCGGGCAGAAGTGCGAGGAGCGGTTCATGAACGCGGCACGGGTGATCGGCGTGCCACAGCGCGGACACGGCTTCCCGCCACGACCGTAGGCGTTCAGCGAGTGGGCGAAGTACCCGGCCTGCCCGTTGACGTTGACGTACTGGGCGTCGAAGCTCGTGCCGCCCTCGGCGAGAGCCTTCTGCAGGACCGATCGCACCTCCGCGAGCAGGCGATTCACGGCTCGGGTCGGCAGAGCGTCGGCCGGTGTCTCCGGATGGATGCGGGCCGCCCACAGCGACTCGTCGGCGTAGATGTTGCCGATCCCGCTCACGACACCCTGGTCCAGCAGCACCCGCTTGATCGCGCTGTGCCGCCGGGCGAGCGCGATCCGGAAGAGCGCGTCGTCGAAGAAGGGGTCGAGCGGGTCGCGCGCGATGTGCGCCACCTGCGTCGGGACCTGCGAGGGCCCATCCGCGACGAGAGCATCGACGGCGAGCGATCCGAACGTGCGCTGATCCGCGAACACGATCGCGAGCTCCCCGTGTCGCGGGTGCTCGATGCCCAGACGAATGCGCTCGTGGCGCTCGGACGGTGCGTCCGGCGCGCGAAGGAGCATCTGACCGCTCATGCCCAGATGCGCGATCAGCGCGGAGTCGCCATCGTCCACGGGCAGCCAGAGGAACTTGCCGCGCCGCGCGGCCGCCGTGAAACGGCGACCCTCCAAGCGCTGCACGAAGTCCGCGGCTCCGGCGGTGTGCCGGGTGAGGGCACGTTCATCGAAGACGCTGACGCCCGTGATGACCGCGTCGATTGCGGCAGGGGCGAGGCCGGAGCGGACGACCTCGACCTCGGGAAGTTCAGGCACGCTCGCTGAGCGTGCGCCAGGCGCTGAGGGCCGCCGCCATCTCCGCCGTCTTCTTGCTGCTGCCGGTGCCCGTCATCCGGACATCGCCGACCGCCACGGTCGCCGTGAAGCGCCGATCGTGGTCGGGACCGCTGGCCTCGACCGCGTACTGCGGCGGCGTGGCGCCGAGGCGTGCCGCGAGCTCCTGCAGGCTCGTCTTCGGGTCCATCGCCGCGCCGTACCGCTCGGGGTCGGCCAGCAGCGGCTCTGTCAGACGCAGGACGAGCGCCGTGGCGGCGTCGGGTCCCGCGGACAGATAGGTGGCGCCGATGACGGCCTCCATGGTGTCCGCGAGGATCGAGTCCTTGTCCCGACCACCGGTCTGCTCCTCACCGCGTCCGAGCAGCAGGTGGCTGCCGAGGTCGATGCCCCGGGCGACCTCCGCCAGTGCGACCGTCGATACGACGCTCGCCCGGCGCTTCGCCAGCTCCCCCTCGTCGAGCTCGGGGTGCCGGGTGAACAGCATGACGGTCACGGCCTGACCCAGCACCGAGTCGCCGAGGAACTCGAGACGTTCGTTGTGGGGGATGCCGCCGTGCTCGTACGCATAGGAGCGGTGGGTGAGGGCCAACTCCAGAAGCTCCGCGTCGATATCGACGCGGAGCTTATCTGGGAGAGGCCTCGTCCCCCCGGGGACCTCCGTCACGGTTCGCGACTCAGACGTCGGCGACCTTGCGGCCCTTGTACTCGAGGAAGAGCTCGGTGCCCTGCGAGTCGGTGACGACCTTCGCCTGGTGCGGACGGCTGTAGACGACCTTGCCGTTCTCGATGGTCTTGACGAGCGCGGGGGCCTCCGCCTTCCACTGCGCGCGGCGCGAGCGGGTGTTCGAACGGGAGACCTTGCGCTTCGGGGGGTTACCAGCCATGACTAGCTCTCTTCTTTCTCGGCGGCACCGCGTTCTGCCGTGCCGTCCTGGTCTGTGATCTGCTGGAGCGCGCTCCACCGAGGATCGATGGGAGCGGCCTGCTCCGTTCCGGTGCTCTCGGTCAGCCTCTCGCCTGTGACCGGGTCGAGCCCGAGGCAATCCGGCTGACACACCGGCTGAAAAGGAAGGGCCAAAACGGCCGCATCCCTGACGAGAGTTTCAAGATCCACGTGGTCGTCTTGAACCTCGAAGTCAGTTTCTTCCTCACCAGGATACGCGAAAAGCTCCTGGAACTCGACTTCGACGGGCCGAGCGATGTCGGTGAGGCATCGACCGCACACGCCGACGTACTCGCCCTCCGCCTCTCCGGTGACGAGGATGCCTTCGTGGACGGACTCCAGCCGCACGTCGAGATCGAGTTCCGAGCCCGCCTCGAAGGAGACGATGCCCTCCCCCCACTGCTCCGTCAGGGGCACCGAGAAGGAGTGCTCGCGCATCTCCCCCGGGCGCCGGACGATGTCACGGACGGGGAGGACGAAAGGGCTGTTGAGTCGGGAACGCACCCCGCCATGCTACCCGGGTCACCGGAGAGGAGGGCCGGGAGACCGCCGGGAACGGGACAGCGATCGCCGATCAGATCCCGCGCGCACCGGTGTCGAGGAACGAGGCCACGGCCGGCGGGACGAACGGCGAGACGTCGCCTCCGAGGCCGGCGACCTGGCGCACCAGCGAGCTGGAGACCATCGCGTGCGCGGGGTCCGGCAGCAGGAAGACGGTCTCGATGTCGGCCAGGTGACGGTTGACGATCGCCATGGGCGATTCGTAGGCCACGTCGACCTGCGAGCGGATGCCCTTCACGAGCACGCCGGCGTTCACATCCCGCGCATAGTCGACGAGCAGGCCCATGCTCCAGGAGCCGATCACGATGTTGCCGGACATGCCGTCCTCGGCGATCGAACGCTCCAGCAGGGCGAGCCGCTGCGCGATCGGCAGCATCGCCTCTTTGCCCGGGTTGTGCACGACGAGCACGTGCAGCTCGTCGTAGAGGGCGGCCGCGCGCCGGATCACGTCGAGGTGACCCAGGGTCGGCGGATCGAAGGAACCCGGGACGACGGCGATCCGGCTGCTCATGGAATCCAGCCTAGGGCACCAGGAACGGCGATCAGTTCTTCGCCAGCGCCGCGCGATCCTCGTCGGTGACGCGCCGTCCGATGGCCTCCCGGAGCCCGGGGTGCGCCGTCAGCTCGGGGTCGGCGGCGAGGATGTCCTCCGCGAGCTCGCGGGCCCGGGTGATGAGAGCGGCATCCTTGACGACGCGCAGCAGCTTGAGGGACGACCGCACACCGGCCTGTGCCGCGCCGAGCACGTCGCCCTCGCCGCGGAGTTCGAGGTCGACCTCGGCCAGCGCGAAGCCGTCGAGCGTGGCGGCGACTGCATCCACGCGTTCGCGGGCCACCGATCCGGCCTCGGCCTCGGTCACGAGCAGGCAGAGTCCCGGGACGCCGCCTCGCCCCACGCGACCGCGGAGCTGGTGCAGCTGGGAGACCCCGAAGCGGTCCGCGTCCAGCACGATCATCGTCGAGGCGTTGGGGACGTCCACGCCCACCTCGATCACGGTCGTCGCGAGGAGGAGGTCGATCTCCCCGCGGGCGAAGGCCTGCATGACGGCATCCTTCTCCTCGGAGGGCATCTTCCCGTGGAGCACCGCCCGCCGGAGTCCGCCGAGGACGGGATGCGTGGCCAGGGCCTCGTCGAGCTGGACGACGCCCCAGCGGGGGCCCTTGCCGCCCTCCGGGGCGAGCAGCGCCTGCTCCCCCGCCTCCGCCGTCTTCGCCGCGGTGTCGATGGCCGCGCAGACGGCGAACACCTGCCGGCCCTGCGCGATCTCCTCCGCCGCCCGCTCCCACACCCGGTTGAACCAGCCCGGGTGCTCGGCCAACGGCGCTACGTACGACTCGATGCCGGCACGACCGGCGGGCATCGTGCGGATGACCGAGGTGTCGAGGTCGCCGAAGACCGTCATCGCGACCGTCCGCGGGATGGGCGTCGCGGTGAGGACGAGCGCGTGCGGACTGGATCCCTTCGCCCGCAGCGCCTCCCGCTGCTCGACCCCGAAGCGGTGCTGCTCATCGACCACGACCAGACCGAGATCGGCGAACGTGGTCTTCTCCCCGAGCAGCGCGTGGGTGCCGACCACGATCAGCGCCTGGCCGGAGGCGACGCGCAGCGCCGCCTTGCGGCGATCCGCCGCCGGCATCTGCCCGGTGAGCAGCGTCGGCATCAGCAGCGGGGCGAGCTGCGGGCCGAGCATCTTCGTGATCGAACGCAGATGCTGCCCCGCGAGGACCTCCGTCGGGGCGATCAGGGCCGCCTGTCCGCCGCTCTCGGCGACCTGCAGCATCGCACGCAGCGCGACCAGGGTCTTGCCCGATCCGACCTCGCCCTGCACGAGCCGGTTCATCGGCCAGGAGCCGACGAGGTCGTCTGCGATCTGGGCGCCGACCGTCTCCTGATCCGGCGTGAGGGTATACGGCAGAGCAGCGTCGAAGCGCTCCAGGAGCCCGCCGGGTGCGGCCGGCCGCGAGGTGGCGGCCAGGGCACGCACGGCGTCGCGCTGCTGGAGCAGGGCCGTCTGCAGCGTCAGCGCCTCATGCATGCGCAACGTGCGGACGGCGGGGTCGATGTCGTTGCGGGAGCGCGGGCGATGGATCGCCTCCAGCGCCTCCCGCGCCGTCAGCAGCTCCTCGCGGGTGCGGATCTCCGGGGTCAGCGGGTCGGGGACCGAAGAGAGGTCGTCGAGGACGCGCCCGACGAGCCGGGCGATCTGCCACGTCTGGATCGCGGAGGTGGCCGGGTAGATCGGGATCGGCACCGCCGCCCTGGCGTCGGCACGCCGGCGTGCCGCGTCCTCGTCATCGAACAGCTCGTACTCCGGGTGCGCGAACTGCGTCATCCCGTTGAACTCGCCGACCTTGCCGGAGAACACCCCTCGGCGCCCGACGGCCAGATCCTTGGAGCGCCACTCCGCCGCGCCGACGTTCTTCGCGAAGAAGGTCAGCGACATGCGACCGACGCCGTCGCCGATGACGACGTCGACCATGGCCCCCGGTCGATTGCGCATCCGGCGGAAGCTCGACGAGAGGACCTCGGCGACGATCGTGACGGTCTCCCCGATCGGGAGGTCCCGGATGGGAGTGAGCTCCCCCGGGTCGGCGTACCGGCGCGGGTAGTGCGCGAGCAGGTCGCCGACGGTCTTCATGCCGAAGGCGCGGTCGAGCGTCTTGGCCGACGCCGCACCGAGGGCCTCCTCGAGCGAGGATTCGAGCGTGAGCGACATGCTCCGAGTCTAGGGAACCGCACGGACACGACCGTCCGCGGCCTGTCGTATCGTGAACGAGTGACGAGGATCATCGCCGGAACGGCACGCGGCACCCGGCTCGACGTCCCCGGCGCCGGGACCAGGCCCACGAGCGACCGCGTGCGCGAGTCGCTGTTCGGCGCTCTGGAGTCGCTCGACGCGATCGCGGACGCCCGGGTGCTCGATCTCTACGCGGGCTCGGGGGCGCTCGGGCTCGAAGCCCTGAGCCGCGGGGCCCGGAGCGCCGACCTCGTCGAGCGCGGGCGGCAGGCCGCCGCCGTCGTGCGGCGCAACGTCGCGGCCGTCGCGAAGGCCTCCGGCACCGCGACCGCACGGGTGCAGGAGGCGACGGTGCGGGCGTTCCTCGGGCGGACGACCGGCCCCTACGACCTCGTGTTCACCGATCCGCCGTACGACATCGACGATGAGGCGATGGACGGCGACCTCGCCGCGCTCGCTCCGCTGCTCAGCGACGACGCCGTCGTGGTCGTCGAGCGCGCCCGGCGTTCGTCCACACCCGACTTCGCAGCCGCCGGGCTCCGGGTGTTCCGGGAGAAGACCTACGGCGACACGACACTGTGGTGGGCGGAGCCCGGCCTGCAGGACGCCGCGTCGGCGGACGTTCAGCCCGAGACGGAGTCCCAGTCCCGGTAGGGATCCCAGCCGCTGACGTCCAAGGGACGCTCGTCGCAGAGGAGGTCCTCCTCGCCGCGCGGACGCACGACGCCGATCGCACGGAAGCCCGGCGGCAGCACGCCGTCCGGGAACGTCGCGAGCAGGGCGTGGTCCTCCCCGCCCGCGAGCGCGCGCTGCGGGTTCGCGCCGAGCGCGGCGCCGTCTAGCGCGAGGGTGACGCCGGAGGCCTCGGCGAGGCGATGCGCGTCGAGGGCGAGCCCGTCCGAGATGTCCATCATCGCGGTCGCCCCGGCCGCGGCCGCGACCACGCCGAGACCGATGGGCGGCGACGGCCGCAGCTGCGCGGCGACCGCGGCGCTCTCCCCGGGCGCGAGAGCCGCGGGATCGACCGGCACCGGCGTCTCGCCGTCCCGGAAGCGTCCGAACAGCACGGTCAGCCCGTGCGCGGCGTGACCCAGTTCTCCGGCGACGGCGACGACATCGCCCGGCCGCGCCCCCGCCCTGGTCACCGGGGGGCGCCCTTCGAGATCGCCCAGCGCCGTCACGGCCACCGTGAGCACCTCGGACACCGTGAGGTCACCCCCGACCACCGCGCACCCGGGGGCCAGCGCCGCGCAGGCCTCGCGGAAGCCGTCGGCCAGGCGCTCCACGAAGGACAACCGGAGGTCGCGCGGGACGGCCAGAGCCACGAGCAGCGCGGTCGGGCGTGCGCCCATCGCGGCGATGTCGGCGAGGTTGACTGCCGCCGCCTTCCAGCCGAGGTCATACCCGCTCGTCCAGGCGAGCCGGAAGTCCGGTCCATGCACGAGCGTGTCCGTCGTCGCGACGACCGATGCCGAGGGTGCGGCGACCACGGCGGCATCGTCCCCGGGACCGAGAAGCGTGTGCGCGCCGGGCGCGGTGCGCTGGAGGATGGCGCGGAGGATGCGGCCCTCCGAGAGATCTCCCAGGCGCGGATCGTCGGAGTCGGGTCGGGAGGGCATGTCGTCAAAGGTAGCCTGGATGCATGCTTCGTTCCCGCCGCCTCGCTGCCGTCGCGGGGGCGATCGCCCTCGCCGCCGGACTCGCCGGATGCTCTACGACCGTGCACCTCGAGCCGGCGGAGGACGCGAACGACCCGGCCTGCGCGAACGTCTCCGTGCTCCTGCCGGACAGCGTCGGCGGTTACGAGCGTGTGTGGACCGACGCGCAGGCCACGGGCGCGTGGGGGGATCCCACGGTCGTCCTGCGCTGCGGCGTGGAGCCGCCCGCCCCTTCCGACCTCGTCTGCACCACCCTGGGCGGCGTCGACTGGTTGGTCCTGGAGCAGGAGGAGGAGCGCCAGCGCCTCGTCACCTACGGTCGCGAGCCGGCCATCGAGGTGATCATCCGCCGCGGCGAGCAGGTCGACTTCCAGTCGATCGTCGACAGCCTGTCGTCGAACATCCAGTCCGGGCTCGCCCCGGCGACCGCGCAGTGCACCGACCGGGTGGAGTTCCCCGCGAGCTGAGCACGCGCGGGGAACCACGACGTCAGCGCCGCAGGCCCGCCTCGACGAGCTCGGTGATGAGGTCGCCGTAGCTCAGGCCGGAGGCGACCCAGCACTTCGGGAACATCGAGATGGGCGTGAAACCGGGCATCGTGTTGAGCTCGTTCACGACGAGCTCGCCGGTCGGGGTGAGGAACATGTCCACCCGGGCGAGGCCGCGACCGTCGACCGCCTGGAAGGCCCGCACGCCGGCCTCCTGAACCGCGGCCACCTCCGCGTCGCTCAGCTCCGCGGGGCACACCACATCGACGCCGTCGCCGCCGAGGTACTTCCCCTCGAAGTCGTAGAAGCCGCGGTCGGTCAGCACGATCTCGCCAGGCAGAGAGGCGCGGACGCCGTCGGCGGTCTCGAGGACGGCGACCTCGATCTCCCGCCCGGTGACGCCGGCCTCGATGAGCACCTTGTCGTCTTCGGCGAACGCGATCGCGAGTGCGGCATCGAGCTCCTCCGGCGCCGACACCTTCGAGACGCCGACGCTCGACCCGGCGCGCGCCGGCTTGACGAAGACGGGCAGGCCGAGGTCGGCAGCGCGGGCGCGGAGGGTAGCGGGATCGGTGTCCCAGTCCCGGCGACGCACGGTCACGCCCTGCGCCACCGAGATCCCGGCGGCCTGCAGGGCGATCTTCATGAAGTGCTTGTCCATGCACAGCGCCGAGTCGAGGACGCCGCCGCCGGCGTACGGGACCTCGAGCGTGTCGAAGTAGCCCTGGATCGTGCCGTCCTCGCCGTGGGGTCCGTGCAGGATCGGCAGCACGACGTCGATCTCGCCGAGCCCCTCGGTCGCGCCGCCCGGGTGCACGACCCGCAGGGTGCGGTCGCCGCCGGGTTCCGGCCAGAGCACCCGGGTGCCGTTGTCCACGACCTCCGGGAGATGCGCGGCGTCGAGCGGGAACTTCGCCGGGTCGTCGTCCTCCAGGACGAAGGCGCCCTCGCGGGTGATCCCCACCGGGATCACGGCATACCGGTCACGATCGATCGCGCCCAGCACTCCCCCCGCCGTTGCGGAACTGATCGAATGCTCGCTGGAGCGCCCTCCGAAGAGCACCACCACCGTCTGCTTGTCCATGGTTGGTCCTCTCCCCCTGCGGGGTGTCGTCGTCCGTCGTGAGGTGCGGGGCGATGTCCCGGGGATCCATCTTGCCGTCGAGCACCATCTTCACCTGCTCCACGATCGGCATGTGCACATCGGCTTCGCGGGCGAGCTGCAGCACGGGAGCGACCGAGGCCAGACCCTCCGCGGTCTGCTGCATCTGCTTCACCACATCCTGGAAGCTGTAGCCCTGTCCGAGCAGCCGCCCGGCGGTGTTGTTGCGGCTCAGCGGCGACTGGCAGGTCGCGATGAGGTCGCCGAGACCCGCCAGCCCCTGCAGGGTCTCCGGCTGGGCACCGTTCGCGACCGCGAAGTCGGTCATCTCGACGAGGCCGCGGGTGATGATCGACGCCTTCGTGTTCTCGCCGTAGCCGACGCCGTCGACG
Organism: Microbacterium sp. K36; assembly: GCF_004794355.1. NCBI lineage: Bacteria > Bacillati > Actinomycetota > Actinomycetes > Micrococcales > Microbacteriaceae > Microbacterium > Microbacterium sp. K36. Next base: position 23,958 of record NZ_SSDN01000084.1, read on the forward strand.
ATCCCGATGGCGACGGCGATGAGGTTCTTGAGCACCCCGCCGAACTCCGTGCCGATGACGTCCGTGTTGACGAACGTCCGGAAGTAGGAGTTCCGCGCGGCCCGGGCCACGACGTCCGCGGTCTCCTGGCTCCGCGACGAGATTACGGCCGCGGTCGGCTGCTCCCGTGCGATCTCCAGCGCGAGGTTCGGTCCTGAGGCCACGGCGATCCGGTCCGGATCGCACTGCAGCTCCTGCTGGATGACCTGGCTCATGCGCAGGCCGGTGCCCCGCTCGACGCCCTTCATGAGGCTGACGATCTTCGCGTCGCCCGAGGCGATCAGCGGCCGCAGCGCCTTGAGGTTCTCCCGCAGCGACTGGCTCGGCACGGACAGGTACACCTGGTCGACACCGTCGAGCGCCGTCGCCAGCTCGTGCGTGGCCGCCATCGTGCGAGGCAGGTTGATGCCCGGCAGGTAGCGCGAGTTGCGCTTCGCCTCGTCGATCTCATGCGCGAGCTCGGCCCGGCGCGCCCACATCGTCACCTGGGCGCCGCCGTCGGCGAGGATCTTGCCGAACGTGGTTCCCCAGCTGCCTGCGCCGATCACGGCGACGCGGGGTCCGGCCGGCGCGGTTCTCTTAGGGGTCAAGGCGTCCGGTCTCCTTCTGTCCGTGGCTCGCCGGGTTCCAGCGCTCCGCGGGGGCCTTCTCGCCGCGGACCTGCTCCAACAGCGCGGTGATCGCGTTCATGAGTCGGTTGGTGGCCTCCGTCAGTGCCGCCGGCTCACCCGCGCGGCCGCGGAGATCGGAGACGTCGACCGGGTCGCCGACGATGACGGTGACCGGCTTCCGGAGCGGCCAGAGGCTGAGCCCCTTCTGGTAGCGGCCCATGATCGCCTGGGTCCCCCACTGGGCCATCGGGATCAGCGGGATGCCGTCGGCGAGGGCGAGCCGCACCGCGCCCGACTTGCCGCGCATCGGCCACATGTCGGGGTCTCGGGTGAGCGTGCCCTCCGGGTACACGATGACGCCCCGGCCGTGCTCCACGAGAGCTGCCGACTGGGCCATCGTCTGCTTCGCGGAGGACGCCGACGAGGTACGCGCGACCGGGATCATCCCCGTCTTGCGCAGGAACCACCCGAGCACCGGCACGCGGAAGAGGCTCTCCTTGGCCATGAACCGCGGAGCGCGCCCGATCCGCCAGACCGCCAAGGCGACGATCAGCGGGTCGAACTCCGAGTAGTGGTTCGGCGCCAGAACGAACGCGCCCTCTCGCGGGAGCTTCTCCGCACCGATGATGCGAACCTTCGCGATCAGCGACACCAGCGGGACGACGATCGCCGCGAGCGGCCAGAACACGCTCGGCCGCGTCTTCTCCGGAGACCGGGAAGCCATGGGGCTCACCGGAGGACGTCGAAGTCGGCGCCGAGCGCGTCGAGCTTGGCGAGGAACTTCTCGTATCCGCGGCTCAGGATGTCGACGCCCGACACCTTCGACTCGCCCGTGGCCGTCAGCGCCGCGATCACGTGGCTGTAGCCGCCGCGCAGGTCGGGGACCACGATGTCGGCGCCGTGCAGAGGCGTGGGACCGGTGATGACGGCTGCCTGCTCCAGATCACGACGCGGCACGCGCCGGGGCCCGTCCTGCAGACCGCGCGGATGCACGACGATGTCGGCGCCCATCTTGACCAGCGCCTCGGTGAAGCCCATCCGGTTCTCGTACACGGTCTCGTGCACGACCGAGCGGCCGTGCGCCTGGGTGAGGGCGACGACGAGCGGCTGCTGCCAGTCGGTCATGAAGCCCGGGTGCACGTCGGTCTCGATCACGACCGGCTTGATGTCGCCGTCGCGACGGAAGAGGATGCCGTCCTCCTGGATGTCGAACCAGCCGCCCGCCTTGCGGAAGACGTTGAGGAAGGTGAGCATCTCCTGCTGCTTGGCACCGCCGACGAAGATCTCGCCGTCCGTGGCCAGGGCCGCCGACGCCCACGAGGCCGCCTCGTTGCGGTCGAAGATCGACCGGTGGTCGTAACCGCGGAGCTTCTCGACGCCCTCGATGAGGATGACGCGGTTCGGCTCGTAGGAGATGATCGCGCCCATCTTCTGCAGGACGGCGATCAGGTCCATGATCTCCGGCTCGATCGCCGCGTTGCGGAGCTCGGTGATGCCCTCGGCGCGCACCGCGGTGAGGAGCACCTGCTCCGTGGCGCCGACGCTCGGGTAGGGCAGGTGGATGTTCGCGCCGTGCAGGCGGGTCCCTCCCGTCGAGAGGCGGATGCCGCTGGGCAGCTTCTCGACGATCGCGCCGAACTTGCGGAGAGCGTCCAGGTGGAAGTCGATCGGACGGTCGCCGATGCGGCAGCCGCCGAGGTCGGGGATGAACGCCTGACCCAGGCGGTGCAGCAGCGGGCCGCAGAACAGGATCGGGATCCGCGAGGCGCCCGCGTGGGCGTCGATCTCCTCGAAATGGGCCGACTCGACGTCGCTGGGGTCGAACACCAGCGAGCCGGGCTCGTCTCCCTCCGACACCCGGACGCCGTGCACCTCGAGCAGCGAGCGCACCACGGCGACGTCGCTGATGGCCGGCACGTCGCGCAGGACGCTCGTGGTCTCCCCGAGCAGGGACGCGACCATCGCCTTGGTGGCGAGGTTCTTCGCGCCCTTCACGTCGACGCGTCCGCGCAGCGGACGACCTCCACGGATGGCGAGGACGTCTCCGGTCAGCGCGGGGACGTCATCGGAGAGAGCGTCGCGCACGGGTGTCGTCATTCGGGGCCTCACTTCGTTCATCGGGGGCGGGGTTACCCCTGGCTCCCCCGCCCCCTCCGTCTCACTGGACGGGGAGGGTCCGCGGCCGCCACGACTCGCGACGGGCCTCGAACTGCGCGATCTTGTCTTCGTTGCGCAGCGTGAGCCCGATGTCATCGAGCCCTTCGAGGAGCCGCCATCTAGTGTAATCGTCGATCCCGATGTCGGCCTGGAAGCCGGCCTCCGCGCCTCCGGTGGGGTCGCCGATGGCGGCGGTGCGCGCCTCGAGGTCGACCGTCATCCGCGCGCCGGGAACAGCGTCCATGAAGGCCCAGAACCGCTCCAGGTCCGCTTCGGAGATGGTCGCCGCGAGGAGCCCCTGCTTGCCCGCGTTCCCGCGGAAGATGTCGGCGAACCGGGGACTCAGCACGACCTTGAAGCCGAAGTCGCGAAGGGCCCAGACCGCGTGCTCACGGCTGGAACCGGTGCCGAAGTCGGGGCCGGCGACGAGGACGGACGCCCCCTGGTACGGCGCCTGGTTGAGCACGAAGGCGGGATCCTGACGCCAGCCGTGGAAGAGCGCGTCCTCGAAGCCCGTCTTGGTGACGCGCTTGAGGAACACCGCAGGGATGATCTGGTCGGTGTCGACGTTCGACCGCTTCAGTGGCGCGGCGATGCCCGTGTGGGTGGTGAACTTCTCCATGGTCAGGCCTCCAGATCGCTCGGGCTGGACAGGGTGCCGCGGATGGCGGTCGCCGCCGCGACGAGCGGCGACACGAGGTGCGTGCGGCCGCCCTTTCCCTGGCGCCCTTCGAAGTTGCGGTTCGAGGTGGAGGCGCAGCGCTCCCCCGGGGCGAGTTGGTCGGGGTTCATGCCGAGGCACATGGAGCACCCGGCGAAGCGCCACTCGGCCCCGAAGTCCTTGATGACCTGATCCAGGCCCTCGGCCTCGGCCTCCAGTCGCACGCGGGCGGAGCCGGGGACGACCATCACCCGGACGCCGTCGGCCTTCTTCTTGCCCTGGATGATGGAGGCGAAAGCCCGGAGATCCTCGATGCGGCTGTTCGTGCACGAGCCCATGAACACCGCGTCGACCGGCACCTCCTTGAGGGGCGTTCCCGGCGTCAGATCCATGTACTCCAGCGCACGCTCGGCAGCGGCCCGCTCGTTCGGGTCGGCGATCTCCGCGGGGTTCGGCACCGTGGCGGAGAGCGAGCTGCCCTGGCCGGGGTTCGTCCCCCACGTCACGAACGGCTCCAGCTCGTCGGCGTCGATGAAGACCTCGGCGTCGAACGTGGCGCCCTCGTCGGTCGGCAGCGTGCGCCAGTAGGCGACGGCGTCGTCCCAGTCCTGCCCCTTCGGCGCGTGCGGACGACCCTCGAGGTAGGCGAACGTCGTCTCGTCCGGAGCCACCATGCCGGCGCGCGCACCCGCCTCGATGGACATGTTGCAGATCGTCATGCGGCCCTCCATGGAGAGCGCGCGGATCGCGCTGCCGCGGTACTCGAGCACGTAGCCCTGTCCGCCGCCGGTGCCGATCTTGGCTATCACGGCGAGGATGATGTCCTTCGCGGTGACGCCGGGACGCAGCGTGCCCTCGACGGTGATCGCCATCGTCTTGAACGGCTTCAGCGGCAGGGTCTGGGTCGCCATGACGTGCTCGACCTCGCTGGTGCCGATGCCGAACGCCATGGCGCCGAACGCGCCGTGCGTCGAGGTGTGCGAGTCGCCGCAGACCACGGTGATCCCGGGCATCGTCAGGCCGAGCTGCGGGCCGACGACGTGCACGATGCCCTGCTCCGCGTCCCCCAGCGAGTGCAGACGCACGCCGAACTCGGCGGCGTTGCGGCGCAGCGTCTCGATCTGCGTCCGGCTGGTCAGATCGGCGATGGGCTTGTCGATCTCCCACGTGGGCGTGTTGTGGTCCTCCGTGGCGATGGTGAGGTCGAGCCGACGGAGCGGGCGCCCCTCGCTGCGGAGGCCGTCGAAGGCCTGCGGGCTGGTGACCTCGTGCACCAGGTGCAGGTCGATGTAGATGAGGTCGGGCTGGCCGTCCTCGCCCTTGACGACGAGGTGGTCATCCCAGACCTTCTCGGCGAGGGTCCTGGGGCGTGCGGAATCCGCACCGGCGGTGGTGGTCATGGCGTGTCTCCTGTGGATGGCGGTTCGGCCCACGATGGACTCCGCGACGAGGAGGGGCTCAGATCGAGGTCTCGCCGCGGCCGCTAAGAAGGAGCACGGTCCGCATGACGTCAGGTTACCACCGCTGGGACACGCCGAGACACGCCGTGACACTCTGTTGCTCACCCGACCGACCGAGAGGCCCCGCATGACCGTCGAGACCGCCCGCTTCGCCACCCGCGCCGTCCACGCCGCGAGAGGCCGGGCCGCTGCCGCCTCCCGCGTGACCCCGATCTACCTGACGGCGGGGTTCGAGTTCGACGACTTCGATCACGCTGCCGACCACTTCGGCACGGGCACCGGATTCGGGTACACGCGCACCGGCAACCCCACGGTGCACGCGGTGGAGCGGCAACTCGCGAGTCTGGAGTCCGGTGCCGACGCCGTGCTCGTGGCCAGCGGACAGGCTGCAGTGACCACCGCTCTGCTTTCGGTCGTGGGGGCGGGCGATCACATCGTGTCCTCGACCCACATCTACGAGGGCACTCGCGGGCTGTTCCTGGACAACCTCGCCCGCCTCGGCATCGAGACGACGTTCGTGGACGACATCGCGGACCCGGATGCCTGGCGCGACGCCGTGCGCCCGACGACCAGGGCACTGTTCGCGGAATCCCTCGCGAACGCGCGGAACGACATCCTCGACGTGGCGGCGATCAGTGCCGTGGCCGACGAGATCGCCGTCCCCCTGATCGTCGACAACACCCTGGCCACCCCGGCCCTCCTCCGGCCGCTGGAGCACGGCGCGGCCATCGTGGTGCACTCCGCGTCGAAATTCCTCGCGGGCCAGGGCGCGGTGCTCGGCGGCGTGGTGATCGACGACGGCCGGTTCGATGCCGAGCGCGCCGGGCACAACGCCCCGCACCTCGTGCTGCCGGGGCGGGGCGGCGCACCCAGCGTCTTCGCCCGGCACGGCGGCCGCGCCCGCATCGGCTACGCCAGGGAGTCGGTGGCCCCGCGGTTCGGTGCGTCCCCCTCGCCCCTCAACGCGTTCCTCATCGGCCAGGGCACCGAGACGCTCAGCCTGCGCGTGGAGCGCCAGTCGCAGAACGCCCTCGCCGTCGCACGCTGGCTCGCCGCACACGACGCGGTGAAGAGCGTGGACTACGTCGGCCTGCCCTCGCATCCTCACCACGAGACCGCGCTGCGCTACCTCGAGGGCGGATTCGGCTCCATCTTCACCTTCACGCTTCGCGGGGGTCTCCCTGCGGCCCGTCGCTTCGTGGAGGAGGTATCCGTCTTCACGCACATGACCCACATCGGCGACGTGCGGTCGCTCGTGCTGCATCCCGGCACGACCAGCCACGCGCAGCGCACCGACGAGGAGCGCCGGATCCTCGGCGTGGGCCCCGGCACGCTGCGGCTGTCGATCGGCATCGAGGATGTCGACGACCTGATCGGCGACCTCGCGCGGGTGCTCGAGAGCGTCAGGGAGACGGTGGCATGAGCCGCCTGCAGCACTTCGGGTGGTTCCTCGCCCGGGGCTTCGGTCCTCAGGGGTGGGGGTATCCGTCCCTGGACTGGGACTACGACTGGACCCGGCCGGAGGTCTACCAGGAGGCCGCGCGCACCCTGGAGCAGGCCGGCTTCGACCTCGTGATCATCGAGGACAGTCCCTCGCTCGGCTCGGCGGACACGATCGACCTGCGCGTGCGTCATGCGTTCGGCGGCCCGAAGCACGATCCCCTGCTGCTCGCACCGTACCTCTTCCAGGCGACCCGTCATCTCGGGGTGGTGCCCACCGTGAACCCGGCGGCCTCGCTGCCCTACACGTCGGCCCGGCAGTTCGCGACCCTGCAGCACCTGAGCGGACACCGGCTCGGCCTCAACGTGGTCACCGACACCGGCAGCGCCCGGCACTTCTCGGCGGCCCCGCAACTCGGCCACGACGAGGCGTACGACCGTGCCGAGGAGTGGCTCGCCGGCATCCGCGGGCTCTGGCGGAGCTGGGACGACGGTGCGCTGGTCGCCGATCCTGCCTCCGGGGTCTACGCGGACGGCACCCGCATGCGCGCGGTGCAGCACCGCGGGACCCACTACGACTTCGACGGCCCTCTGAACGCCCTGCCCTTCACGGACGGCGAGCCGGCCATCGTCTCCCCCGGCGGCTCCGGACGCGGCCTGGCGTTCGCGGGGGCGAACTCCGACGTCCAGCTGGCGCTCGCTCCCCTGCACGAGAAGGCGGTGCGGGAGTATCGCCAGCGCGTGCACGACGCGGCTCTCGCCCGCGGACGCCGGGCCGAGGACGTCAAGGTCCTCTTCGCGATCCAGCCCGTGATCACGGCGTCTGCGGAGGAGGCCGACCGGATCGTGGCCGCGTCCGCACACCCGGACGATGCCGCGCTCGCGCAGATCGCCCGGAAGCAGTCGAGCGACCTGGAGACCGACCTCACGGCCCTCGATCTGGACCGCCCGCTCGACCCCTCGATCTTCGGTGCCCACGTCTCCCGCGGGAGCATCCAGCGGCTGGTCGGGGATCGTGGGGAGGATGCCCCGCTCCGCGCGCACCTGACCGCACTGGCCAGGACCGGGCGCCTGCATGATCGCAGCGGCTTCGTGGGCACCGCGGAGGAGTTCGCCGATCTCGTCGAGGAGCTCGGCGAGTGGGGCAACGACGGCGTGCTCCTCTGGGGCGACTTCCATCCGGTGACGCTGCACCGGATGCTCGACGAGTTGGTGCCGATCCTCCGCCGCCGCGGGCTCCTCCGCCGCGAGTACGCGGACGGCGGCCTGCAGGCCAACCTGCAGGCGTTCTGAACCGCGCCGCGCGGACTCAGTCGCCGACAGGGATGGTGCGCTTCTCGGCGCGCTTCTCCCGGGACGAGGCGACCAGGCTCGCAATCGTCGCCACCGTCATCGAGACGAGGATCACGGCGAGCGACACCATGTTGTCGATGTCCGGCACCCACTCCACGTGCTCACCGCCGTTGATGAACGGGAGCTCGTTGACGTGCAGCGCATGCAGGATCAGCTTGATGCCGATGAAGCCGAGGATCACGGCGATGCCGTAGTGCAGGTAGCGGAGGCGGTCCAGGAGGTCGCCGAGGAGGAAGTAGAGCTGGCGCAGCCCCATGAGCGCGAAGATGTTGGCGGCGAAGACGAGGAAGCCGTTGGTCGTGATCTCGAAGATCGCGGGGATCGAGTCGATCGCGAAGATGAGGTCGGTGACGCCGATCGTGATGAACACGATGATCATCGGCGTCCACATCCGCTTCCCGTCGACGGTCGTGCGGATCCTCGAGCCGTCGTAGGTCTCGCTGATGTCGATCCGACGGCGGAGCAGCCGGACGATGAAGTTCTCGCGCTTGACGTCGTCCTCGTGCTCGCCTTCCGGCATCGCCTGACGGATGGCGGTGTAGACGAGGAAGGCGCCGAACAGGTAGAAGATCGGCGAGAAGTTCTCGATGATCGTCACGCCGACGAGGATGAACAGTCCGCGCAGGATCAGCGCGATGATGATCCCGACCATCAGCACCTGCTGCTGCAGACGTCGCGGCACCGCGAACTGAGCCATGATCAGCACGAAGACGAACAGGTTGTCGACGGAGAGGCTGTACTCCAGCGCCCACCCGGTGATGAAGTCCCCGGCGTTCTGCCATCCGCCCACGTTCCCCAGCAGCACCGCGAAGAGCAGCGCGAGACCCACGTAGAACACGACCCACAGCGTCGACTCCTTGGTGGAGGGGATGTGCGGGCGCAGCCGGATGAGGAGCAGGTCGGCGATCAGGATGATCGTGAGGACGACCATCGACGTGATCTCGAACCAGACGGGGATGTCCACGGGCGCTGTGCACCTTTCGCGAGGGGTCGGGAATGAGTCGAAAGTCTCTCCCCCGCAGATGTGCGGCGCGCGCCCGGAGCAGCGATGTCGATACTCGTGATGACGTTACGCGCGGATTCGGGATACTCCCTCTCGCCCGGGCCATGCTACCGGAGGTGGGGGGCGTCGGGACGAGGAAGTCGACACACGGCTGCGGATCCGGATCCGTGCTGAGACGATGGGACATCCGCCGACACTCTCGAGGGAGAGACACCGAACGGAACCAGGATGCCCGGACAGACGAGTGACCAGCGCTGGGCCGCCCAGGCGGCGGCCGGCGACCAGAGCGCCTTCCGCGCCCTGTACCGCGCCCATGTGCGCCCCGTGTACTGGATCGCCCATGGCATCCTGGGCGCCGTCGCCGACGCGGAAGACGTGACGCAGGAGACCTTCGTGGTCGCCTGGCGCAAGCTTCCGGACCTGGAGCTGCAGGGAGAGTCGATCCTCCCCTGGCTCGCGACGATCTGCCGCTTCCAGGCGGCGAACCGGCTGCGCCAGCGCCGTCGCGACCAGGCGCACACGACGGACGCGGCCGGCGACCAACTCCCCGACGTCGTCAGCGTCGAGGACCAGGTGATCACGGCGGCGCTCGCCGCCCGGATCGCCGCGGAGGTGGGAACCCTGAGCGCGCTCGACCGGGAGATCTTCCGGCTCTGCGCCTCCGAGGGCTATGCCTACCAGGCCGCGGCCGACGAGCTCGGCGTGACGCATGCCGTCGTCCGGAACCGTCTCTCGCGCGTGCGCACCCAGCTGCGCGGCGCCGTCAAGGAAGTGAGGGACGCATGAACGACCAGACTCCGCAGGAGAGCCTCCCGCCCGTGTCCGACGCGACCGTCGCGCGGATCGAGGAGGCCGTGTTCACCGAGATCCAGGGCGAGCGGCCGCCGGTTCCGCCGCGCGCAGAGCACGCGAGGAGACGTCGCCGCCGGTGGCTCACCGCCGGCGGGATCGCGGCGGCCTTCGTCGTCGGAGTCCTGGTGACTCCGCCGATCCTCGGTGCCGTGGGAGGAGGCGGCTCGTCCGTCTCCACAGCGGATGGACTCGTGGGCTGGTCGACCGACGAGGCGGGGTCGGCTGTGCCGGACCGCGCTGTCGAAGGGGCGACCCTGCCCGGTGCCGTCGGATCGGACGCGGCGGCATCCGCCGAGGATGCGAGGGAGATCGTCGCCTCGGCCCAGGCGTCGGTGCAGGTGAAGGACATCGCCGATGCCGCCGCCGCCATCGGCGACCTCGCTGTCGAACATGGCGGCTACGTCGAGAGCACCGAGGTCGGCAAGGCGGTCGCGACGGATGCTCCCGCCGAGCGGGGCCCCGCGGACTCCGGGTACGGCTGGATCACGGTCCGCGTCCCCACCGACGACCTGACCACGGTGATCGCCGCCCTCGGCGACACCGGCGAGGTGCTGTCGTCCTCCGTTACGAAACAGGACGTCACCGCCACCGCGATCGATCTCCGCGCCCGCGTGGAGTCGACCCGCGCCTCGGTGCAGCGGCTCACGGAGCTCATGAGCCAGTCGGGCACGGTCGCCGATCTCATCGAGGCCGAGGTCGCGCTCACCGATCGCCAGGCACAGCTCGAGTCGTACGAACAGCAGCTCGCCGCGCTGGAGGATCAGGTGGCCCTGTCGTCCCTCACCGTGGATCTGTCGAGGGCGGACGCACCGGCCGCGGCGGATCCCGCGGGCTTCGGCGACGGGCTGCGAGCCGGATGGAACGGTCTGGTGGTCTCGCTGAACGCCCTGGTGGTCGCGGTCGGATTCCTCCTCCCCTGGCTCGCGGTGGCCGCTGTCGTCGTGCTGGTCGTCTGGCTCATCCGCCGCGGCCGACGGCGCCGGAAGGCGGCGGCCGCTTCACTGCCCACAGAGGATTAGCCCGACATTCCGGGGTATACAAGAGGTCTTGTGCGTCTCCGAACGGCTGCATAGCCTTCGGGCGTGGAAGACATCTCCGTGATCACCGCCGTGCACCATCCGCTGCGACGCCGCATCTACGACTACCTCCTGCTGTACGGCACCTCGCAGGTGACGGCGATCGCCCGCGCGCTCGAGAGTCAGGTCGGCAGCATCAGCCATCACCTCCGGATGCTCGAGCGTGCCGGCATCGTCGAGCGCGCCGCCGACCCCATCGGCGATCGGCGCACGAGCTGGTGGACGGTCGCACGGCGGGGCCTGACCTGGTCGGTGGAGGACTTCGCCGATTCCCCCGGCGATGCGCTTCTCGCCAGGGAGGCACAGCGGCAGGGCATCCGCATGCAGATCGACCGTCTGCAGCGCTGGCACCGCCGACGAGGCGACCCGGCCGTCGCGGACTACGACGCCTCCAACACGGAGACCACCGCGTGGGCGACCCCGGAGGAACTGCGCGACCTCTCCGCGCGCGTGCTGGGCGTGGTGCGGGACTGGCAGGCCTCGATCGACGAAGGCGACGGCCAGGCGCGCACGCCGGTCTTCTTCTTCGCCCACGCGTTCCCCACGGAGCCGTGATGACCGCGCTCACCCCGCCCGTCGAGCTCTCCAGCCCCCCTCCGTTCCGGCGTGACCGGATGGTGCACGCGTGGATCGGCGTGAAGGCCCTGTCAGACGCCGGCGACGCCGTGTGGACGATCGCGTTGGCGTGGACGGCCGTGCAGATCGCCTCCCCCGCCGTCGCCGGACTCATCGTCGCCGCCGGCACGATTCCGCGCGCCCTGGTCCTGCTCTTCGGCGGAGTCCTCGCGGATCGCGCCGACGCCCGCCGGGTGATGATGGTCTGCAACGCGGCGCGTGTGGGCGTGCTCGTCGCCGCTGCCGTGTGGACGGTCTCGCATGCGCCGACCGTGCCCGTCCTGCTCGCCGCCGCCGTGGCGTTCGGGGTGTGCGACGCGTTCTACGAGCCCTCGGCCGGTACCATCGGGCGACAGCTGGTACGCACCGACGACCTCCCCTCCTATGCGGCTGTCGTCCAGACGGCGTCCCGCCTCGGCACGATGGGTGGCGCCGCTCTGGGCGGCCTGCTCGTGGCGCAGGCCGGTCTCGCGGGGAGCGCGTCGGCGAACGCGGTGACCTTCGCTCTGGTCGTCGGGTTCCTGGCGATCGCCCTCCGCCCGCGGTTCCGGCTCGCCCGGGCCCCGCGCACGTCGTCCCTGCGCGCGATCGGCGCGGCGTTCGCCCACCTCGGAGCGAACCCCACGACGCGCACGCTCGTCATCGCCCTCTCCGGGCTCAATCTCGCCGTGGGTCCCGCCGTCGGAATCGGCCTGGCTCTGCGGGCGCACGATGAGGGCTGGGGGGCTCCCGCGGTCGGCCTCTTCGAGGGCCTCCTCGGCCTCGGCGCCGCCGTGGGGGCTGCCGCAGTCGCGAGATGGCGGCCGCGCCACGAGGCGCGGAGCGGGTTCGGCGCGCTCGTCGTCCAGGGAGCGGGCATCGTCGCGCTCGGGTTCGGCCCCGCCTGGACGGTGGCCGTCGCCGCCACCGTCGTCGGCGCCACTGCGGGCTACGCCTCCGTGCTGCTGAGCGCGACCTTCGCCGCGACGGTGGACACCGCCTTCCTCGGTCGGATGGGCTCCCTCACCCGGCTCGGCGACGACTGCCTGATGCCGCTCGCAATGGCGGGCTTCGGCGCGCTGGCCTCCCTCACCACCGTCTGGGTGCCGTTCGCCGTGGCCGGTGGCGCGATGATGGCGCTCATGCTCGTGCCGCTCCGAGCTCGTGCGTTCCGGACCCTGTCGCTGCGCGCGGACGACTGACGCGCACGCTCGGGAACGACGAAAGCCCCCCGGAGAACCGGAGGGCTTTCGTCGTGTTGTGTGACCCCAGCGGGATTCGAACCCGCGTTACCGCCGTGAGAGGGCGGCGTACTAGGCCGCTATACGATGGGGCCGTCTTGCGGAACTTTTCCGTTCCGCGACAACCGTTCAAGTATGCCACGGCGATTCTCATGGCGCCAAATCGAGGCCACTCCAACCGAGATCCCGGGCGTGGCGCGCCGATTCCCGTTTGCCGCAGACCCCGGGAAGGAGTTGACTCGTCTCATGCGCGTCACCAAGTTCGAACATGCCACCCTTCGCCTGGACCAGAACGACGACACCCTCCTGATCGATCCGGGATCCTTCACCGCCCCGCTGCACGACCTCAGCGGACTGGTCGCCATCGTGCTCACGCACGAGCACCCCGACCACTGGACGCCGGAGCACCTCGACCGGATCCTGCGCGCGGCCCCCGGGACCCCGATCTTCGGGCCGGAGGGCGTGGCGAAGGCGGCGGAGGGCTATGAGATCACCGTCGTCTCCCCCGGCGACACCGTGGAGGCCGGCTCCTTCACCCTGCGCTTCTTCGGCGGCACGCACGCGGTGATCCACTCGTCGATCCCGACGATCGACAACCTGGGCGTGCTCGTCAACGACACGTTCTACTACCCCGGTGACTCCTATGCGGTGCCCGAGGGCGTCGAGGTCGGCACCCTCGCCGCGCCGCTCGGAGCCCCGTGGCTCAAGATCGGGGAGGCAATCGACTACGTCCTCGCCGTGAAGCCCCGCCGGGCGTTCGGCACGCACGACATGACCCTGTCCGTGATCGGCAAGAACATGCACCGCCAGCGACTGCAGTGGGCGACCGAGCAGGGCGGCGGCGAGTTCCTCGTGCTCGAACCCGGCGACGCCGTGGATCTGTGACCGCACCGCGACGCCTCCTGCCCGCCCCGACGCCGCGGCTCGCCTTCCGGGAGATGACCGCCGACGATCTCGACGAGATGGCGGCGCTCCTCGGTGATCCGGAGGTCATGGCCTACTACCCGGCGCCGAAGTCGCGAACGGAGGCCGCCGCATGGATCGCGCGCATGCAGCAGCGCTACCGCGAGGACGGCCACGGGCTCTGGATCATCGAGACGCACGACGGGGAGTTCCTCGGCGACTGCGGTCTCACCTGGCAGTCGGTGAACGGCTCCCCCGTGCTCGAAGTCGGCTATCACGTCCGCACCGACCGCCAGCGACGCGGCTATGCGACCGAAGCCGCGCGCGCCTGCGTCGACCTCGTCGCACAGACCTTCGCGCCGACCCTCCTCACCGCCATCATCCACCCCGAGAACCAGGCGTCACGAGGCGTGGCGGAGAAGCTCGGTATGACCCACATCGCCGACGACCATGCCCATCCCTGGATCGTGCGGACGGTGATGGGCATGACGGTGCCGACGGCCGCGACCTAGCCCTGAGCGCCCCGCACCCGCAGGTCGCGGGCGAGGTGGTCGCGCTGCTCGACGAGGAGTCGCCGCAGCGCCGCCGGGGCCTCGGGGCTGGCCGCCAGCCAGGAATCGACGAGATCCAGCGACGACCGCGCGGGGAACAGCCCGATCACCAGTCGACGAGCGATCTCGATGCTCCGCTCCGTCCACGCGGCTCCGATCCGATCGAAGTACTCCTGGTCGAAGGACTCGATGAGGTCACGGCGGCCGCCGGCGCGGAAGCCCGCGATCTCGGCATCGAGGTGGTCGTTGGTGAGCGACCGGTCATCCCATGCGGCTGTCCAGGCGGCCGCGCGGACCGTCGCGTCAGGAACGGAGGCACGAGCGCGGCGGGCGGCGGTGCGTCCGTCGCCGGTGTCGTCCCGCTCCTCCTCGGCCGCGATGTCCGCGAGATCGGCATGACCCGTCGTCACGAGGGCCGTGAGGAGCTGCCAGCGCAGGTCGGGATCCACGACGAGCCCCTCGGGCACATCGCCATCGAGCAGGGCACGGACCTCGGCATGATTGATGTCGTCGAAAGCCGAGGCCGCCGCCAGCGCGCGCGCCCAGGAGAGCTGGGCGTCGCTGCCGGCGTCCGCCTGCTGTAGCGCCGACCACGTGGCCTCGGTCCAGGCGCGCTGCTCCGCGTCGCGTCGGTCGTCGCGGACGAAATGCCGCAGCGCGAAAGCGGCGTCGAGGAGAGCCGCGGCCAGCAGCCCGCCGTTCGACTCCCGCGGCGCGTGCGCCCGCACGATGGCGACGAAGCGGGCCGCGTCGAGCTCGCCGTCGCGGGTCGCATTCCACAGCGACGACCACACGAGCGCGCGGGCGAGCGGATCCTCGATGTCGGACAGCGATTCCTCGACGGTGCGGAGGGACCGCTCGTCGAGGCGCGCCTTCGCATAGGTGAGGTCGTCGTCGTTGAGCAGCACGAGATCGGCCTCGGGGAGGTCGATGTCCACGCGCTCCCCGATCAGGTCCAGCTCCCGCTGCTCGCGCCGCACGATGCGGCCGTCCACGCGGTCGTACAGCCCGATCCGCAGGCGGTGCGGACGGACGTCGTCCTGCACGAGGTGGTGTCCTCCATCGGCGTCGGTCTCCGTCCAGATCGTCGAGACGCCCGTGGTCTGCAGCCAGGCGGCGGCCCAGTCGGTCATGTCCCGCCCGGACACCGCGCTGAGCTCGACGAGGAAATCGTCGAGGGTGGTGTTGCCGAACGCGTTGGCGGCGAAGTACCGGCGAGCCCCCTCGAAGAAGGCGTCATCGCCCACGAAGGCGACGAGCTGCTTCAGCACCGAGGCGCCCTTGGCGTAGGTGATGCCATCGAAGTTCAGCTTCGCGGCCTCGAGGTCGGGGATGTCGGCGACGATCGGGTGCGTCGTCGGCAGCTGATCCTGCTGATAGGCCCAGGCCTTGCGCCGCATGGCGAACGTCACCCAGGCGTCGTGGAACCGGGTGGCCACCGCCGAGGCGTGCGATCCCATGTAGTCGGCGAAGGACTCCTTGAGCCAGAGGTCGTCCCACCACGTCATCGTGACGAGGTCGCCGAACCACATGTGCGCCATCTCGTGGAGGATCGTGTTGGCCCGGCTCGCCCGCTGCGCCTCGGTGGCGGCACCGCGCGAGAGGTAGCCCTCCGTGAAGGTGACCAGACCGGGGTTCTCCATCGCGCCGAGGTTGTACTCGGGGACGAAGATCTGGTCGTACTTGCCCCAGGGATAGGGATAGGCGAAGGCGTCGGTGAAGAAGTCGAGCCCCTGCCGGGTGACCTCGAGGATCTCGTCGGCCTCGAGGTGGTCGACGAGCGAACGGCGGACGAAGACGCCGAGGGCGACCCGCTGCTCGTCTCTGGTCCACTCCCCGTCGACGCGGGCATAGGGGCCGGCCGCGACCGCCGTGATGTAGCTGGAGATCGGCAGCGTGGGGGCGAACTGCACCCGCTGCACGCCGACGCCGAGGTCGACGTGAGCCGGCGACTGGTTCGAGAGCACCTCCCACCCGGACGGCGCGTCGACGACGAAGGTGTACTCCGCCTTCATGTCCGGCTGCTCGAAGCACGCCATCACCCGGCGGGAGTCCGCGGGCTCGTACTGGGTGTACAGGTAGGTGAGGTCGTCTGCCGGGTCGTGGAACCGGTGAAGGCCCTCCCCCGACCGGCTGTAGGCACCGACCGCCTCGACCAGGACGACGTTCGAGGCCGCGAGGCCGTCGATCGTCAGGCGCGCCCCGTCGTAGACGACGTCCCGCTCCTCGCCGTTCACCTCGACGCGCCGGACCTCCTCGCCGATGAAGTCCAGCCACGTGCTCTGGACGGTCGCATCGAACTCCAGGACGGTCGTGGTCGGGAAGCCCGTCCGCGCCCGCTCCGGGGCTCCGGTCAGGTCCAGCTCGACGCGGATGCGGTGCAGGGTGATCGCAGCGGATCGCGCCGCGGTCTCCTCACGGGTCAGGTTCGCGGTGTGCATCCCTCCATCCTGGCATCTTCCCGGCGGCGACCGGGGAGCGTATGCGCGCTCACACGGCGGCGAGCCGATGTCCGAGCGCCGCATAGAGGCGGTGCGAGGCGGCCCTTCGCGCGGCGGCCTCCACCTCGTCGCCCCGGGCAGCCGCAGCGCGCGCGAGGATCGCGTCGCTGCGTGCCACCTCGGCGCGATCGCCCGTCGCCTCCGCGACGCTGCGTGCCTCCCGCGCATGACGGTCCGCATGCGCCCAGCGGGTGGCGTCCGCAGCGGCGCCCTGCACGAGGATCTCGGCGAGCGAGTTCGCCGCCTCCGTCGCGATGAGCGGCGACCCGGCCTGCTCGGCCGCCGCGAGCACCCGTTCGGCGTCGGCTGCCGCCGAGTCCGTCTCTCCTCGGCGACCCCGGATGCGCGCGGAGAGCAGGTCGAGGTCGGCGGAGGTGCCGAATTCGGCTGCCACCCGCAGCGTCTCCGCGGCATCGGCGCAGCGGAGCTCGGCGAGCCTGTCGTCACCGCGCGCCTCCGCCACGAGTGCCAGCGTCCGACGGACGAACGGGAGGGACGCCACGTTCGACGCGGCGAGAAGCTCCTGCAGCTCCGCCTCGGCCTCGTCCAGGCGCCCGACCGCCAGCAAGAGCAAGGGGCGATTCCCGCGCACGACGGCGATGTTGAGGTCGTCCCCCTCGGCGACGGCCATGCGCAGCGCCGTGGCGTACCCTTCCTCCGCCTCCGGGTAGCGGGCGAGGATGCGAAGCGTGTCCGCGTGATTTCCCGTGGCGCGTCCCTCGACGACCCGGTCGCCCGCCTCCCGGGCGATGTCGACGGCCCGGCGATAGGACGCGAGGGCGTCCTCCAGATGGCTCATCCACCGCTGGACGTTGCCGATCTGATTCCAGGTACGCGCCAGCGCCGCGCCCTCGGCGATCCGGCGCACGCGATGCAGGGTGATGAGGGCTTCGTCCAGCCGGCCCAGCTTCTCGGCACCGTGCGCGACCCCGAGGGCGATCTCGGGCACGAGCTCCAGCCCGCGACCACGGGCGGCGAGGTCGTGCAGCTCGAGGGACTCGCTCCACAGGGACCACCGCGCCAGGCCCGGGTGCGCGTCCAGCGCCAGACGCTCCACCGCGCCGTCCAGCTCGTGTTCGCGCGCCGCGGCGGCCACCGCGAGCACCGTGTTCACCTCGCGAGCGGCATAGTCGGGGTCGTCGGCGATCCGGTCGAGCACCGCCTGCGCCGCCCGCTGCACGAACCCCCGCCGCGTCGAGGACGGCCGCAGCGCGCGCGACCGCTCCGCCGCGAAGGCGAACACGGTGTCGTGCATGCTCACCCGCCCCGCATGCCGTTCGAGCAGGTGCCGGGCCTGCAGACGCCCCAGCGCTTGCTCCGCCTCCCGCCCCACGGCAGCGCGCAGCACGTCCTCGTCGATGTCGCGATCCAGGAGGGCGGCATCCGCGAGGACCTCGGCGTCCGCGGACGGCAGGGACCGCGTGGCGGCTTCGAGGACAGGACGGATGCGCGCATCCCGCGGCTCGTTCTCGAAGCGGGAGGCGAGATCGTCGAAGGACCACCCCGGGTGCTCCCTCACGATGCCGGCGAGCATCGCGAGGTCCAGCGGGAGGCCGCCGCCGACGGCGACGATCCGTCCGAGCGCCTCGCCGTCGATGCCGTCGCCCCGGACGGGAGTGACGGCACCGTCGTCGTCGAGCAGGGCCGTCAGCAGGCGGCGCGCATCCGCGTCCTCCATCGGCGGCACCACGACGTGCGTCACTCCGACGCCGCCGCCCGGGATCCGTCTGTCGAGGTCGCGCAGGTCGCGGCGCGTCGTGACGAGGAAGCGGACACCGGGGACGAGCAGAGCCGCCAGCCGCTGGGCGTCGCCGGCGTCCTCGATCACGACCGTCGTCCGACTCGCGAGGTGGGAGAGCTGCGCACGCAGCCGTGCGAGCTCGTAGGGCAGCGAACGGGCACCGAGTGCCGCCAGCATGCGGCGCAGGATGTCCACGGGGTCGGGAAGCGGACGATCGGGCAGCGACTCGCGGAGCTCGACCGTGAGCACCGGCCCCGGCCCCGCCACCGCGGACGCGAGCGTCGTCTTGCCCACGCCGGGAAGCCCCGACAGGACGACGACTCCGGTGTCCGGGATCGACGCGATCAGCGTCTCCCGACCGATCGCGGTGCCGGAACTCTCGCGCGGCCCGAGATCCACCTCCACATGCACCCCGGAGCGTTCGCCGTTCAGAGTGCGCGCCGCGGTGCGCCACCGCTCCGCCTCCTCGCGCTCGCCGCCGAGCGCGCGCACGATATCGCCGACGAGGCGATCGTCGACGCGTCGGCGCCCCGGCCGGAAACAGTCGTAGACCGTCACCTTGGCCGGCTCCTCCCCACCGCGGAGGTCTCCGATCCGCCGTGCGATCTCCGCATAGGAGGGGGTGTCCGCCGCCGCCCGCAGACGCCCGAGCCCTGCACTGAGCTCATCGAGCGTGCGAGGGGCGGGCATGATCCCGAGCCTAAGGCAGCCGTCCGGCGGGCGGTCGTTCGGAGTCGTTCGGGCTTCCCCGCCGGTCCGGCAGCCCTCCCTACTCTCGATTCCGGAGCGAGCCCCGCCCCGGACCAAGGAGAGACAGGCCATGACCACACGCGCATCGATCGCCGCGAAGCTCGACGACTTCGCCTTCCAGAAGGTGAACTTCGGCGGCTTCCTGATGAACAAGCGCGCCAAGAACTCCCATGCCCTCTGGACCCGCGCCTCCGACAAGGGCGTGACGGAGCTCTCGATCCTCACCTCGCGCGACTTCGGCGAAGGCAACGTGTACGACGTCGCCGCGTTCACGCTCGACGGCGACGTGCCGGAGCAGACGCTCGCCGAGATGCGGACGCAGGCCGACCGCCTCGCCGACAGCATCAATCTGCGCGAGCACGGCTACGTGTACACGTGCCTGGAGCCGTGGGACGGCGGCGGTTCGATCTGGATCTCGAAGAAACCCGAGTTCCGCGCGCTGAGCCGGGTCGAGGACGGCATCCACGTCATCCCGATCCAGCGCCTGAGCGGTCTGGGCGAGCCGCGCTGGCTGGCGTGGGCCCGCGATGCCGGACAGCTCCACATCGCGATCGTCTACAAGCCCTGACGGTGACGCCGCACGACCACACCGGATCGACGGGCGCATCGGGGGGCGCGCGCGCCGTCCTCCTCCTCGCCGGGCTGTCCGTCGCCTACCTAGGCATCGCCGCGGTCGTCGCCCTGTACCTCCTCCCGGTCGGATTCGGCCTGCACGGGACAATGCTGCTCGCCGCCCAGCTCGCGGTGATCCTGGGCGGCGCCCTGCTCGTCGGCACCATCGCCGCTCGCATCCGCCGCCATCAGCGGCAGCGTGCGGCACTGATCGAGCTCGCCGAGGCTTACGGTTGGTGCTATCGACCCGACGTCGGCGATCATCTGTGGGGAGGTTCGATCGACGAGCAGATCGACCGCGGGAATCGCACGGCCACGGATCTCCTCGATGCGCGCGACGCCGAGATCCCGTTCGACTCCGTCGAGCGCACGTTCGTCACCGGTGACGGCGAGGGATCGACCATGCACACCGTCCGCGCGGTGCGGATCCCGTTGCCGAGCGAGGTGCCGCGCATCGCGTTGCGGTCGCGCCGGGGCGCCGGAGCCCTGAGTCTCCTGCCGCGTCGTCCCCGCGGACGGACGGAGCTGCGCCTCGAGGGGAACTTCAGCGACGTGTTCGAGGTCTCCGTGCCTGCGGGCTCCGAGACCGCGGCGCTCTACGTGCTGACCCCCGACCTGATGGCCGTGCTCCTCGACGCCAGCGCCGACCTCGATCTCGAACTCGTCGACAGCACCCTGCACGTGTACTTCCCCGCGCTCGATCTCACCCGTCCCGCAGAACTCAGCCGGTTCCTCACGGCGATCGCGGTGCTGCACGAACGGTTCGGACGGCGCACCCTGCTCTACCGCGACGAGGCCGCCGAACCCCTGGATCCGGAGGCGGTGCGCCGCGCCGGCGAAACACTGGCGCCCCGGGCCCGACAGCTCGAGACCCGGACCCGCGGGGTGCCGGTGCTCGCCGCGGTCCTCACACCGCTCGTGCCCCTCGTCATCGCCGCCGTGTGGCTGTTCCTCGCCGGTTGACCTTGCGCGACGTCTCCGGTCCGCCCAGCAGTCGCCGGATCGCCGTCTCCGGGGTCACGTCGAGCTCGAGCGTCCGCCCCCGACCGTACTGCCGGAACACGCGGGGATCGATGTAGCTGTTGCGGGCGACCGCGGTCGTGTTGCCGAGGGCGGTCGCCGCCGCCTGCACCGCGAGGCGTTCGGCCTGGTTCCGCTGACCACGGCGGTCGAGGGCTCCGATGCGGGCGAGGGCGTCCGCCGCGATGATCGTGCCGTGCAGTGTCCGGAAGTCCTTGGCGGAGAAGCTGGCACCCAGCACGTCCTTGAGGTACGTGTTGACCTCGGCAGGCGTGATCTTCACCCGCCGCCGGCCTTTCCGGTACGCCAGGAGGAAGGCGGTCGAGGCGCCGCTCGCGAAGTCGGTGAGGGCTTCGGCGAGGGATTCGTCGGTGATCTCGATCGCGGCGGTCTGTCCGCTCTTCGCCGGGAAGGAGAGGGCGACGTCGCCGCCGTCGATGCGGACGTCGCGGCGGCGGAGCGTGGTCAGGCCCCGGCTGCCGTGGCGCGCCAGGTAGCGTTCCGAACCGATCCGCAGGGCGGCGTCGTCGAGGAGGCGGAAGGCGATCGCGAGGGCGCGCTCCTTCGTCTGCCCGTCCTCCTTGAGCGCCTTGGTGACCTGCGCCCGGGCGCTGGGCAGAGCTGCGGCGAGATCCAGCGCACGGACGAACTTGCGACGGTCACGGGAGACCCGCCAGAGCGGGTGGTAGAGGTACTGCTTGCGCCCGGCCGTGTCGATCCCCACGGCCTGGATGTGCGCGAGCGGGTCGGCCGCGATCCACACGTCCTGCCACGCCGGTGGGATCACCAGATCGCTGATGCGTTCGCGATCCGCCTCGGGCGCCGGCTCCCCCGTCGGATCGACGTACCGGAATCCCGAGCTCGTCCGCTTCCGTGTGAAGCCCGGGTCCTGACCGGGTACCACTCGCACCAGTCGCGCCATGCGTCTCTCCTCCCGCCGTGCAGCTCCTCCGAGTGTGGAGCGACCGGGGCCTCGGCGGGAAGGGAGTGGCGTCTCACCCCGCCGGCGTGCTATCCGCGTCGGCGTCCTTCGCGAAGACCGCTCGCATGTGGTCGCTGGTGAGGAAGTCCGCGATGCCGATCATGATCAGGCTGAAGACGATCTGCTCGGTGACCATCCAGACGGGATAGAGGCCGGGGATCGCCGCCATGACGAGGGTGATGACCGGGAAGATCTGCGCGAACAGTCGCAGCCGGAGGTAGGCCCAGCGCCATCCTCGACGCGCGCGCCACGCGAAGTAGAACAGCGTCGCCGTCATCGCCAGCACCACGAGAGTGCGCATCCACACGGCGAAGGGCACGCTGTCGCCGTCGGCGGCGAGCACCAGGGCGACCACCACGGCGCCCACCCCGAGCACCAGCTCGGCGACGAGCAGCCAGAGGATCCAGGCGAAGGCGCGGACGGTCCGCGGATGGGTGCGACCGGCGTCGCTGATCAGCACGCCGGCCTGCCGCCCACCCGCGATCCGGTCGAGGCGGAGGAAGAGCGGTTCGAGGGCCATGCTCGGAGCCTAGACCGGCGGCGTCCGTTCGACCTCGTCCGTTCGATGGACCTCGGCGCTGCTGCCGTTGGCCGCTGCCGGGAGCACCCGCTCCAGCACCACCGCCAGCACGCCGACGGCGAGGCTGCCCGCGACCATGACCGCGATGAACCAGCCGCTGACGCCGACGCCGAGGAGCACCCCCGCGACGAGCGGGCCGAGGATGGCACCGCCCTGGAAGGCTGCGGAGTTGAGGGCGTTGTAGCGCCCGCGGGTGCGGTCCGTCGCGAGATCGTTGTAGATGGCCGGGATCGTCGGCTGCATCATCGTCTCGCCGAACGCGAACACGCCCATGAACGCGATCACGGCGATCGCGGCCGTGACCGAGTCGGGAAGCAGGCCCGCGGCGCCGAGCATGACCCAGGAGACGGCCCAGATGAGCGCCATGACCTGCATGACCCTAGTGCGCCGGCGTCCGGTGATGAGCCGGAGGACGGCGAACTGCAGCAGCACGATGACGGCCGTGTTCACCGCGAAGGAGATGCCGACGACGGCGGTCGACACCTGGGCGATCTGACGGGCGTAGGCGGGGAAGCCCGCCTCGATCTGTCCGTAGCCGATGAAGACGGAGAAGAAGGTCAGCAGCGTCATCCACAGCACCGCAGGGCGGCGGAGGATCTCCCGGTAGCCGCCCTCGGTGGTCACCGCGGGGTCCGGGTCCGCCTGGGTGCGCACGTGCCGGAGCGGGCCGAGGAGCAGAGCGAGCGGGATGAGGCTCGTGGCCGCGTCGATGAGGAAGATCGTGGTGAAGGTCGACGGCTCCGTCACGTCGACGAAGAAGCCGCCGATGATCCCGCCCACGCCGATGCCGAGGTTGACGAGGGCGAAGTTCACGCCGAAGTACTGCTGACGGACCTCGCCGTCGACCACCGAGGCGATGAGGGCGTTGAAGCCGGGCCAGGACACCCCGAAGTTGATCCCGATGAGCACGACCGCGACGGTCGCGACGGCGGGATGCGTGGCGTATGCGAGGAGCGTGCACCCCGCGATCATCGCGAGCAATCCCACGATCAGCACGCGCCGGGCGCCGAAGCGATCGATGAGTGTGCCCCCGGGACCCGTGACGACGAGCCCCGTGATCGCGATGAGGCTCATGAGCGCTCCGGAGAACCCGAGGTCGAAGCCGCGGACCTCGTGGAGGTAGATGATCGTGAACGGCAGCGTCATCCCCCGCCCGAGGGTCTGGATCGCCACGGTCGACAGCAGCCAGCGCCCCTCGGTGGGCAACGCGTTCCAGAAGGACTTCATACCGATCACCTCGTCATTGTTCCAGGAGCCGGGGACATCGGATGACCGCCGGGGTCTCGGGGAGGAAGCCGATATTCTGCGAGCATGCCCGTGTCGTTCGAAGAATTCCGCTCCGCCCTCCCCCATGCACCGGCCCGTGACGCGTGGGGCCTCGTGCTCACCGACGCCGAGGCGCAGCAGGTCGCCGCGGACGAGCAGGCGAGCCGAGCCTGGTACGACTACTGGCTCGCGACCACGGCGTCGGCCGCGCCCGCCCCCGCGGCGGCACCGCTCGGGGGACACGAGCTTCCCGTCGCCTCCGCGCCGGGATTCGCCGCAGCGCCACCGCCGGCACCCGCCGCCGCCCCGTGGACCCCCGCGCCCGCGGAGGGCCCGGAGCGGAAGAACCGGGTGGGACTCTGGGTGACGCTGGGCATCGTGGGCGCGCTGCTCCTGATCGCCGCGATCGTGACGGTGGTCGCCCTCACGACCGCACGCCACTGGACCAAGATCGACGTGCCGGAGAAGCCCGAGACCTTCCACAGTGAAGAGTACGAGACCGGCAAGTACCTCGTCGCCGACGACGGCGTGAGCCCGTGCGCGGTGGACCAGGACTGGACGGACTGCATCGGCCTGATGGAGGCCGAGTACGCGGGAGCATGCGCCGGGGTCGACCTGGTCCCCGCCGCCGCCGACCTGTGCGCGCAGCACCGCGCCGAGATCGACCGGATGATCGCCGAGGACGCGGACGGGATGTACGTGGCCTCCCTCGGCGACTTCGGACACCTCACCCGGACGCCCGAGACGGCGACGCGCCAGGTCTCGAACGACGATGCCGAGCCGGCCGTCGCGCACGAGGCCGTGTGCTACCTCGGGTTCCTCGGGGAGTGCGAGTAGCCGGTCCCCCATCCGCGGGTCTCGCCGGGGAGGCCGACCGAGCGTATCGTCGGGCACAGACGTGATCGGGTCGGGGACGAGGTGTCGACATGTGTCGGTGGCTGGCGTACGTGGGAGAACCGCTGCACCCGTCGGAGGTGATCCTCGACGCGCGACACTCCCTCGTGGCGCAGTCCCTGGACTCGCCCCTCGGCGCGGAGACCGTGAACGGGGACGGGTTCGGCCTCGGCTGGTATCCGGCGTCGAACGGTGACGACTCTGGGCAGCCTCCGACGCCCGCACTGTTCCGCAGCATGGAGCCCGCCTGGAACGATCTGAACCTGCGCGAGATCTCCCGCACGATCCGGAGCCCGCTGTTCTTCAGCCACGTGAGAGCCGCTGCGGGCCCGCCGGTCCAGCAGACCAACTGCCACCCGTTCCGGCACGCGAACTGGCTCTTCATGCACAATGGCGGCTTGGCGGACTTCGTGACCGTGAAACGCGACCTCATCCTTGCCGTCGATCCCTCCCTCTACCCCGAGATCCAGGGAACCACCGACTCTGAGGTACTGTTCCACCTCGCCCTGACCCTCGGCCTCCAGGACGATCCGATCGCGGGGATGCGGGCGGCCATCCGCGAGGCCGAGCGCGTGGGGCGCGAGCATGGCGTCCACTTCCCGGTCCAGGGAACCTTCGCGGTGTCCGACGGCACCACCATCTGGGCGTTCCGGTACTCGACGGCTGGGCGCTCCCGCTCCCTCTTCCACTCCACCGACATCGAGACTCTTCGCCGGATGTACCCCGATGCCGAACGGCTCCGCGTCTTCGGCCGCCGGGCGCACGTGATCGTGTCCGAGCCGCTGAACGATCTGCCGGGCGCATTCCTCGAGGTCCCCGAATCGACGGTGTCGATCCTGGACGAGACGGGTTATCGGTACGAGCCCTTCCTCGAAGCTGCGTGAGAACTGAGGCCACCGTGCCGGAGAACGACAAAACCCCCGCCGGAGCGGGGGTTTTCGAAGTGCTGGGGTACCTGGACTCGAACCAAGAACAACTGAACCAGAATCAGCCGTGTTGCCAATTACACCATACCCCAAGGGCGAAACCGGAGCCTCGCACCGAGAGTCAAGCTTACCCGAGCGGCGACCGATCACCAAAACCACCGGTGCCGTGTCGCCGCTCGGGCGCGTCGCGGATCAGTTCGCGAGGAACGCGGAGAGCGCGCGCAGGCGGCGCAGCGACTCGTCCTTGCCCAGCAGCTCCATCGACTCGAACAGCGGCGGCGAGACCCGGCGGCCGGTGATGGCCACACGCGGCGGCCCGTAGGCCACGCGCGGCTTCAGCTCGAGGTTCTCCACGAGCGCCGTCGACAGCGCCTCCTGGATCTTCTCCGGGGTGAAGTCCGTGACCGGCTCCAGGGCGGTGACGCAGGCGTCCAGCACCTCGGCCGCGTTGGCCGGCAGCCCCTTGAGCGCATCCGCGTCGTACGACACCTCGTCGCGGAACAGGAAGCCGAGCATGCCCGGCACCTCGCCCAGCAGCTGCACGCGCTCCTGCACCAGCGGAGCCGCACGGAACGCCAGGACGAGCTGCTCATGGGTCGGCTCGTCGAAAAGGCCGGCCGCGGCGAGGTACGGCACCGTGCGCTCCGCGAAGTCCTTCACGTCGAGCATGCGGATGTGGTCGCCGTTGATCGACTCGGCCTTCTTCTGATCGAAGCGGGCCGGGTTGGGGTTCACGTTCTCGATGTCGAAGGCGGCGATGAACTCGTCGAGCGAGAAGACGTCGCGGTCCGGGCCGATCGACCAGCCCAGCAGCGCGAGGTAGTTCAGCAGGCCCTCGTGGATGAAGCCGCGCTCCCGGTGCAGGAATAGATCGGCCTGCGGGTCACGCTTGGAGAGCTTCTTGTTTCCGGTCTCCCCCAGCACGAGCGGCATGTGGGCGAACCGCGGCACGAACGTCGTCACACCCGCGTCGATGAGAGCGGCGTAGAGCGAGAGCTGGCGTGCGGTGGACGGCATGAGGTCTTCGCCGCGGAGCACGTGCGTGATGCCCATCAGCGCGTCGTCGACGGGGTTCACGAAGGTGTACAGCGGCACACCGTTGGGGCGCACGACGACGAAGTCCGGGAAGGAGCCCGCGGGGAAGGTGACCTCGCCGCGGATGAGGTCGACGTACGTGAGGTCCTCGTCCGGCACCCGCAGGCGGAGGGCGGGCTGCCGGCCCTCGGCGCGGAAGGCGGCCTTCTGCTCGTGCGTGAGGTCACGGTCGAAGTTGTCGTAGCCGAGCTGCTTCGCGCGGCCATTGGCCTCGTTGCGGGCGTCGATCTCCTCGGCCGTCGAGTAGCTCTCGTAGAGCGCGCCCGTCGCGAGGAGCTTGTCGATGACCTCGCGGTAGATGTCGTGGCGCTCCGACTGGCGGTAGGGGGCGTGCGGACCGCCGACCTCGACGCCCTCGTCCCAGTCGATCTTCAGCCACGTGAGCGCGTCGACGAGCTGGCGGAAGCTCTCCTCGCTGTCGCGGGCGGCGTCGGTGTCCTCGATGCGGAACACCATCTTCCCGCCGTTGTGACGGGCGTACGCCCAGTTGTACAGAGCCGTGCGGACCATGCCGACGTGCGGCAGCCCCGTCGGGGAGGGGCAGAAGCGGACGCGGACGTCGGCGCCGGCGGCGGTCGTGGTGAGGGGGTGCGGAGTAGCCATAGCCCTTCGATTCTACGGGTGCGGGCCGGTCAGCCCCGGCGCGAGACCGCCACGGCCGCGCGGTGCTCCAGGGGCAGCACCGCACCCACCCGATGCGCGGCGACCGTCTCCTCGAACCCTGCACGGAACCGGGATCGCTCGACAGAGGAGAGCCCCGCATACTGCGCCCCGGCGCCGGCCACACCGCCCTCGACCGAGACCCACAGGGCGTCCGGGTCGGCGTGCCAGGTCCAGGTGTGCTCGGTGACCGACACCTCCGGGAGTCCGGCGTCGACGAGCATGGCCGCGAAGCCGTCCGCCGTGCGATCGAAGTCCTCCTCGGCCGGAAGCCTCTCCCCCGCAGACGGCGGCAGCCCCGCGCGTTCGACGACCTCTGTCCAGAACCACGACGGGGAACGGGTCCAAGTCGTCGCGGCGACCGCTTCCCGTGCGACCCGCCCCAGCTCCCGGGCGGCGGTCCGCGGGGAGGAGACGTGGTTCAGCACGAAGTTCGCGACGACGGCGTCGACGGAACGGTCGTCGAAGGGCAGCGTCGGCAGGCCGCCGTCGATGATGCGCAGCGTCGGGTGCCGCCGGCGGGCGACGGCGCGCATGGTCGGCTCGGGTTCGCAGGCCGTGACGTTCCACCCCAGACCGGCGAAGCGGGCCGCGACGCCACCCTCCCCCGCCCCGACATCGAGGACGCTGCGACCCTCCGCTGGTCCGAGGGCTGTGGCGAGGACATCGACCGTGCCCGCGCACAGGGCGGCGTACGACGCGGCATAGGCTTCTCCGACGCCGTCCCAGGCCTTCATCGCGCGCTGCTCCGGGCGAGCGGCGACAGCGCGACGATCGCGAGGACGAGCACCGAGGCCGCGATGCCGAGTCCGGCGTACTGGAAGTTCGCCAGCACGACGCCGGCGAGGACCGACCCGGCGGCGGCCGACAGGCTCATCAGCGAGTCGCTGCGTCCCTGCCGCCGCGTGCGGACGTCGGGTGCCGAGGCCTCGGTGAGCAGGGCGGCGCCGGCGACCGTGGCGGCGCTCCACCCGAGGCCGAGCAGGATGAGCGCCACCATGACGCCCCACGCCTCGGTGCCCGCGAAGACGGCGAAGGCCAGGGCGCCGCCGAGCAGCACCTGCCCGAGCAGCACCACACGCAGCCGCCCCCAGCGGTCGGCCAGCACGCCGAACACCGGCGAGAGCGCGTACATGCCGCCGACATGCAGCGCGATGGTGATGCCGACGAGTGCTGAGACGTCGGCCGGGGTCGCCGCCGCACCGTGGGCGCCGTGCGCCATGTGGGACAGATGCACCGGAGTCATCGCCATGACCGACGCCATCACCACGTGCGACCCCGCGATCGCGAAGATCGCATAGCGCGCCACGCGCGGGCGATCAGCCACGACGGCGCTCGTCGTGGCGGCCGCCGCCTGCGCGAGTCGCTGCGCGGCGAGCAGCGGATCCGGGCGGAGGGCGACGAGGTAGAGCACGAGCGCCGCGCACTGCGCCACGAACGAGAAGACGTAGGAACCTGTCTGCGGGGGCATGCCGATCGCCTGCCCGACGGCCTCCCCCGGGCCGAGCAGCAGCGGCCCCGCCACGCCGCCGATCGTCGTGGACCACACGACGATCGAGAGGTCGCGCCCACGATGCTGCGGCGCCGCGAGGTCCGTCGCCGCGAACCGGGACTGCAGGTTGCCCGCGTTCCCCGCACCGATCAGCAGGATGCCGACGAGCAGGAGCGGGAAGACGCGCACGGATGCCGCGAGGATCACCACGGCGATGCCGATGAGGGCGAAGAGGTTGCCGAGGGTGAGGGCACGACGCCGTCCGAGGCGCGCGGCCATCCGGGCGAGCGGGATCGCGCAGACCGCGGCTCCCAGGGTCACCGACGCCGTCGCGAGCCCGGAGAGCGCGTCGCTGCCGGAGATGTCCGCGGCGAGCAGCGCACCGAGCGACACGGTGGCTCCGAACGCGATGCCGCCGAGCACCTGCCCCAGCGACAGCACGAGCACGGTGCGGCGCTGGACCGCCTGCTGCTGCGTCGCCGTGAGGGCGACCTCGGTCATGATGCGGGAGCGGCGTCGCGCGCGGTGTTGCGGAGGATGCCGAGTCCGGAGATCTCGACCTCGACTGTGTCGCCCGCCTCGAACGTGCCCACGCCGGCGGGGGTCCCCGTCATGATGACGTCGCCCGGAAGGAGCGTGAACACCGCGGAGGCGTACTCGATGATCGCGGCGACCGAGTGGATCATGTCGGTGAGCGGCGCATGCTGGCGGACCTCGCCGTTCACCCGCGTCTCGATCGTGGCCTGTGCGGGGTCGAAGTCCGTCTCGATCACAGGGCCGAGCGGGCAGAACGTGTCGAAGCCCTTCGCCCGCGACCACTGCCCGTCCTTGCGCTGCAGGTCGCGTGCCGTGACGTCGTTGCCGATGGTGTAGCCGAGCACGTGGTCGAGGGCGTTCTCCGCCTTCACGTTCTTGGCGATCCGCCCGATCACGACCACGAGCTCGCCCTCGTACTCCGTCCGCTCGGAGAGCGCGACGGGACGCACGATCGCGTCGTCGGGGCCGATCACGGCGGTGTTCGGCTTGAGGAACAGCAGCGGCTCCTCGGGGGCCACTCCCCCCATCTCGGCGGCGTGGTCGTGGTAGTTCTTCCCGACGCACACGACCTTGGAGCGCGGGATCACGGGCGCGAGCAGCGTGACCTCGGTCAGCGGGACGCGGGCTCCGGTGGTCTCGTACCCGGAGAACATCGGGTCCCCGGCCAGGACCACGAGCTCGCGGTCGTCGATGATCCCGTACATGATGGCGTCGTCGTGGCTGAACCGGGCGATCTTCATCCCTCCACCCTAGATCCCCTGCTCCCCTGTCGAGACCCCGCTTTCTCGTCGACACCCCGGCTCTCGTGCGCAGGCGAGGCGGGGTCTCGACGCGAGCCCGGGGCGTCGGCGGACCTCAGCCGGGTGGACGGACGCCGAACGCGGCGAGCCGTCGCCCGAGATCCTCGGGGGTGCGGATGTGGCAGGAGCCCCAGCGCACCACCCGCCACCCCGTGACCCCGCGGATCTCGTCCTCGCGGTGCTTCTCCCCCATCACCGCATCGGCCGCCGTGGGCGTCGTCCGCAGCTCCGCGTCCCGGTACTTGTCCTCCCCGTCGAACTCCCCGAAGGCCCGCGACCGCGGGAACCCGAAGTCGGCGAAGTACCGAGCACCGTCGGAGCCCACGAGGGGAACCTGCAGATCGATGTCCCGGAAGCCGAGTCGGTGGAGCTGGAGGCGACTCACGCTCTCGCCGGGGAGCTGGGCCCGTCCATCCGCGAAGGCTCCGATCCACCGCGCGCGCCGCACGCCCCGGAGCCCGGGCGCGCACAGCCCGTCGACCTCGGTCCGCCACGCGGCGACAGCCTCCTGGTCCACCTCGTGCCCGTCGACCGAGACCTGCCGCAGTGCCGCATCCCCTGCGGCGACGACGGCCTCCGGTCGCAGCAGCCGGGCGAGGTCGAACACCGTGCGGGCCAGCGACGTGCACCGGAGCCCGTGCCGCCGGACGACGTCGCCCTCGTCGAGCATCATCTGGTGCCGGACGACTCCGGCCTCGGTCCTGGTGTGCCGACGGCTGCGGATCGCGGTGTGCACGTCGTCCCGGATCGGCCCCACGAGCGGCAGCCCCCAGAGCGCGGCGGCGGAGAGGTGCGAGAACACCGGGCCCCCACCGGGACTTGCTCGACGGACGGCGCACACCCGCACGAGCTGCCGTCCCTCCGGCCACAGCTCGTCCCAGACCTCCGCGTCGACGTACGCCCCGCGGTGCACGCGCCGCAGCCTGCCGTGCGCGATCGCCGCCCCCAGCTCCCGCTCCGTGACCCCGGCGTCGAGGACCTCCTCCCGCGACCGCACGAGATCCCAGGCTTCGGAGAACGAGAGGCGCCGCGACATCCCCCCACTCTCCCCCGCCTCCTCCCCTCACCTCTCGTTCTCCACACCCCCCACTCCTCCTCCCCAACTCCCCCCGCATTGTGCAGGAACAGTCCCAGCGCGCGAGCCCCCGGGTACACGCCGAGACCCTGCCTTCCCTGCGTCGACACGGCGGGGTGTCGGCGGGAAGACGGGGTCTCGGGGAATCGGATCAGGCGTCGAGGCGGAGCAGCCAGCCGTGCTTGTCCTCGCGGCGCCCGTACTGGATGTCGGTGAGCTCCTCGCGGAGGGACAGCGCGAGCTCGCCCAGCGGCTGCGGCTCGTCGAAGCCCTCGCCCACGAGCGCGCCGATCGGGGTCACGACCGCGGCGGTGCCACAGGCGAACACCTCGACGATGTCGCCGGAGGCCACGCCCTCGCGCCACTCGTCGATCGAGATCGGACGCTTCTCGACCGTGTAGCCGCGGTCCTCGGCCAGCTGCAGCAGCGAGTCGCGCGTAATGCCCTCGAGGATGCTGTCCGACTCGGGGGTGACAACACGACCGTCCTTGAACACGTACACGACGTTCATGCCGCCGAGCTCCTCCACGTCGCGGTTCTCGTTGAGGAACACGACCTGGTCGCAGCCCTTCGCGCTGGCCTCGGCCTGCGGCAGGAGGCTGGAGGCGTAGTTGCCCCCCGTCTTCGCCTTGCCGGTGCCGCCGCGGCCCGCGCGGGCGTAGTCCTCGGAGAGCCAGATGCGCACCGGCTTCACGCCGCCACTGAAGTAGGCGCCGGCGGGGCTGGCGATCACGTAGTAGGCGACCTTCTGCGCGGCCCGCACGCCGAGGAAGGCCTCCTTGGCGAACATGAACGGTCGCAGGTACAGGCTCTGGTCGGCACCGGAGGGCACCCACCGACCGTCGACGGCGATGAGCTCGCGCAGCGACTGGATGAAGTACTCGGTCGGCAGCTCCGGCAGGGCCAGGCGGCGGGCGCTCGCCTGCAGGCGTGCGGCGTTGCGGTCGGGACGGAAGGTGTGGATCGAGCCGTCCGCGTGCCGGTAGGCCTTGATGCCCTCGAAGATCTCCTGCGCGTAGTGCAGCACGGACGCCGCCGGGTCGAGCGGGATCGGGCCGTAGGGCTGCACGCGCGGACGGTGCCAGCCGCCCTTGGCCGACCAGCAGATGTCGACCATGTGGTCGGTGAAGACGACCCCGAAACCGGGGTTCTCCAGCACTTCGGCGACGCGTGCCGGCGAGGCCGCGTTCAGGTTCTTCGTCACGGCGAACTCCAGGGGAGCCACGCTCGTCTCGGCGTCGATCGTCGTCATGTCGTCATCCAATCCTCGTGGGGTGGGCGCATCCTCGCGCCCTGTCAGCCTACGCCCGCCGTTCAGAGACGGGCAGTGATCGCGGAGCCGATCTCCGCGGTGGTGCGGGCACCGCTGCGGGCGGCGATGTCCGCCTCGACCGCGGCGCTCACACGCGCCGACTCGGCCGTCAGGCCGAGGTGGTCGAGCAGCAGCGCGATGGAGAGGATCGCGGCGGTCGGGTCGGCCTTCTGCTGACCCGCGATGTCCGGAGCCGAGCCGTGCACGGGCTCGAACATCGACGGGAAGGCGCCATCGGGGTTGATGTTCCCCGAGGCGGCGAGGCCGATGCCGCCCGTGACGGCGCCGGCAAGGTCGGTGAGGATGTCACCGAAGAGATTGTCCGTCACGATCACGTCGAAGCGCGAGGGATCGGTGACCAGGAAGATGGTGGCGGCGTCGACGTGCAGATAGTCGACGGCGACGTCGGGGTGCTCGGCGGCGACCTCGTTCACGATGCGCTGCCAGATGGCACCGGCGTGCACGAGGACGTTGGTCTTGTGCACGAGCGTGAGCTTCTGACGGCGGCGCTCGGCGAGGGCGAACGCGTAGCGGACGACCCGCTCGACGCCGAACGCCGTGTTCACGGACGTCTCGTTCGCGACCTCCTGCGGCGTCCCCTTACGGATCGCCCCGCCGTTGCCGACGTAGGGACCCTCCGTACCCTCGCGGACGACGACGAAGTCGATCTCCCCCGGGTCCGACAGCGGACCGGGAGCTCCGGTGAAGAGCTTCGAGGGGCGCAGGTTCACGTAGTGGTCGAGAGTGAACCGCAGCTTGAGCAGCAGTCCGCGCTCGATGTTCGCGTCCTTCAGCCGCGGGTCGCCAGGAGTGCCGCCGACGGCACCCAGGAGGATCGCGTCGTGTGCGGAGATCGCGGCGAGGTCGTCGTCGGTCAGCGTGTCGCCGGTCGCGAGGTACCGGTCGGCACCGAGCGAGAAGCGGGTCTTGTCGAACGTCACGTCGCTGTCGGCGGTGACGGCGTCGAGCACCTTCTCCGCCTCGGCGATGACCTCGGGACCGATGCCGTCACCCGGGATGACGGCCAGCTTCACGACACGCGACATGAGACTCCTTGCGCACTGCACGGGGGTGGACCGGCCGCGGTGCGACCGCGGGTCGAACGGGCCGGTCCCCCCAGCGTAGTGGTCAGTGCGTGGGTGCCTTGCGCAGTGTGACGGCCGCGATGACCGCGGCGACGACGACAAGGCCCGCCCCGATGAGCGAGGTCACGGTGACGCCGGAGCCGAACGCGTCGGCCGCCGCCTGCCACAGGGCGTCGCCGAGCGCGGCCGGGAGCTCATGGGCGGCGGTGTAGGCACCCGCCAGCGTCTCCTGCGCAGCGCGGGCCACCTCGGCCGGAAGCCCCTCGGGCAGCACCAGCGCGCCGCGGTAGAACGCGGTGATGATGCCGCCGAGGATCGCGGTCCCCAGCACGGCGCCGAGCTCGTACGCCGTCTCGGACACCGCGCTGGCGGCGCCGGCCTTCGCCGCGGGGGCGCTGGAGAGGATGAGTTCGTTCGAGATGGTCTCGGCCGCGCCGATGCCGATGCCGAGGACGACGAAGGCGAGGATGAGCGGAGCCACGCCGTGCTCGTGCGTCGTGAACGCGACGATGAGGTACCCCGCGACCGAGAACACCAGCGCCGCCGGGATGAGAACGTGCGGCGGCACCCGTCGCGAGATCGGCACCACCGTGAGTCCGGCGACGATCATCGCCGCCATCCCCGGCACGAGCGCGAGGCCCGCGACCATCGGCGAGAGCCCCAGCACGAGCTGCAGGTGCTGCGACACGAAGTACAGGAACCCGACGAGAGCCACCACGCTGAGCAGGTTCACCAGGATCGCCCCCGAGAACGAGCCACGACGGAACAGGGCCATGTCGAGCATCGGGGTGTCGGCGCGGAGCTGACGGCGCACGAACAGCGTCCCCATCACGAGCCCGAGCAGCGCCCATCCCCCGGCGTACAGCGACGGACCGTCGACCGCGAACGACTTGATCGCGTAGACGACCGGGATCATCGCGGCCATGGAGAGCACGATGCTGAGCGGGTCGATGCGGCCGGGGTTCGGGTCACGGCTCTCCGGCACGAGCAGCGGCGCGGCGATGAGCAGCGGGATGAGCACCGGCACGGCGATGAGGAACACCGAGCCCCACGCGAAGTGCTCGAGGAGGAAGCCGCCGACGATGGGGCCGAGCGCGGATCCGGCGGAGAACGCGGACGCCCAGACCGCGATGGCCATGCGGCGCTGGTCGCGGTTCTGGAAGATCGACCGGAGCAGCGACAGCGTCGACGGCATCAGCATGGCGCCGAAGAAGCCGAGCAGGGCACGGGCGGCGATGAGCAGGCCCGCGGTCGGCGCGAAGGCAGCCAGCGCGGAGACCACGGCGAATCCGGTGGCGCCGATGAGGAGCAGGCGGCGACGTCCGAAGCGGTCGCCGAGTGTGCCCATGGTCACCAGGAGTCCGGCGAGCACGAGCGGATAGACGTCGATGATCCAGAGCTGCTCGGCCCCGCTCGGCGCGAGCGAGATCGAGATCTCGGGCAGCGCGAAGCTCAGCACCGTGTTGTCCACCGACACCAGCAGCACCGGGAGCATGAGGACGACGAGCGCCGCCCATCCCCGAGCCCCGACGCGGGGAGCTTCCGTCTCTGTCGTCGGGATCGACGCAGTACGGGCCATGGAACACCTTTCCTTCCTGCGGACCGCTCGTTACTAAACCGTCCGGCTGGTATAGTAACAGATACCGCCCTCCCGATCCCGCTCAGAGGATGACCGATGCCCCGCCCTCCCCTCGCCCGTGAGAAGGTCCTCGATGCCTTCGAGGCGATCCTCATCGACGACGGCGAACGCGCCGCGACGCTCGAGGCCACGGCGAAGGCCGCCGGCGTGTCGAAGGGCGGCCTGCTCTATCACTTCCGCTCCAAGGACGACCTGGAGGCCGGGCTCCTAGAGCGCCTCGACCATCTGACCACACTCGATCTGGAGCGCATGCGCACCGCCGACGAGGGTCCCGTCGCGTACTACGTCCGGACCTCGGTGATGGAGGACGACGCCCTCGATCGGGCGCTCATCGCCACGACTCGGTTGGCCCAGGGCGGCTCGAGCGCCGCGTCCGACATGCTCCGCGAGACCCGGCGCCGCTGGGCGGAGACGATCCGTCCGCACGTCCGCGACACCGCCAGCCTCGACCTCGTGATGCTCGTGAGCGACGGCCTCTACTTCAACAACTCGCTCGACGTGCACGGGCCGGAGCGCCTGGTCCCGCGCAGCGACGAGCTCGCCGATCTCATCGCCCTCGTGCTGCGCGCCACCGCCTGACGCCGGACGAGGCCGCAGATACGGAGAAGGGCGGGAGCCTCGCGCTCCCGCCCTTCTCCCCCGCTCTGCGGTGTCAGACCTCGGTGATCTCGATCTGGCGGAAGAGGTCGGCGTCGATGGCGCCGCGCACGTCGTCCAGCAGCTCCTCGGACACGGGCGAGTCGAGCGTCAGCACGCTGAGCGCCTGGTCGCCCGCCGCGAGCCGGGAGATCTGCATGCCGGCGATGTTGATCCCGGCCTCGCCGAACTTCTGCCCGTAGACGGCCACGATGCCGGGGCGGTCGGTGTAGAGCATCACGACGTGGTGCTTCTCGATCGGCAGTTCCAGGGCGTGGTCGTTGATGCCGACGAGCTTCTCGGCCTGCTTCGGTCCGGTCAGGGTGCCAGACACCGAGAGCTGCGATCCGTCGGACAGCGCCCCGGTGAGGGTGATGACGTTCCGGTACTCCTCGCTCACGTCGTCCTTGAGCAGGCGCACCGCGATGCCGCGCTGCTCCGCCAGGAGGGGCGCGTTCACGTACGACACGGTCTCGCTCACGATGTTCGTGAAGACGCCCTTGAGGGCGGCGAGCTTCAGCACGCTCACGTCGTAGTCGTTGAGCTCGCCGTGCACCTCGACGTCGAGGCTCGTGAGCGGCGACGTGGCCAGCGCGGCGAAGATCTGGCCGAGCTTCTCCACGAGCGAGATGCCGGGACGCACGTACGGGTCGATGACGCCGCCCGCGACGTTGACCGCATCCGGCACGAGGTCGCCGCCGAGCGCGAGCCGCACCGAGCGCGCGACCGAGACGCCGGCCTTCTCCTGCGCCTCTTCCGTGCTCGCACCGAGGTGCGGGGTCACGACGACGTTCGGGAGGTCGAGCAGAGCGCGGGCGCTGCCGCCCTCCGCCGGGGGCTCGGTGGTGAAGACGTCCAGGCCGGCCCCGGCGATCTCACCGGCGACGAGCGCCTCGTGCAGCGCCTCCTCGTCGATGAGCCCACCGCGGGCGACGTTGACGACGAAGGCGGTCCGCTTCATGGCGGCGAACTGCTCGGCGCCGATCATGCCCGTCGTCTCCGGGGTCTTGGGCATGTGGATCGTGAGGAAGTCGGCTTCGGCGACGAGCTCGTCGAGCGAGAGGAGCTGCACGCCGAGCTGCTGGGCGCGCGCCGAGGTGACGTAGGGGTCGTACGCGACGACGCGCATGTCGAAGGCGGCGAGGCGAGCGGCGACGAGAGCGCCGATCCGGCCCAGTCCGACGATGCCGACGGTCTTCTCGAAGAGCTCGGCACCGGTGAAGGAGCTGCGCTTCCACTGGCCGGCGGACAGCGAGGCGTGCGCGGCCGGGATCCGGCGGGCGAGGCTGAGGATGTGGCCGACCGTGAGCTCGGCGGCGGAGACGATGTTCGACGTCGGGGCGTTGACGACCATGACGCCGGCCGCGGTCGCGGCCTTGATGTCGACGTTGTCGAGGCCGACACCGGCCCGCGCGACGACCTTGAGCTTCGGCGCGTGCGACAGCGCCTCCTCGTCGATGCGGGTCGCGGAGCGGATGAGCACCGCGTCCGACTCCGCGAGGGCGGCGAAGAGCGCCTCGCGATCGGTGCCGTCGACGTGGCGGACGTCGAAGTCGGGGCCGAGCGCCTCGATCGTGGCGGGAGAGAGTACTTCGGCGATGAGCACGACAGGCTTCGGCACAGTGGATCCTTCGGGGCAGCGCGACAGGCGGGAGGGGCCGATGCGCCGCACACCGTCGGGGGCGCGATCGCGACAACTCTACCGGAGCGCCGGGACCGCTCCGTGCCGTGTGACGGCGTGACGGATCCTGCTCAGGCGCTGGGCAGCGTCAGACTCAGCGCGAGCAGGCTCATCCAGAACACCGCGACGATCCCGAGTCCGGCGAGGAACGTCAGGGCGAACTCGCCCACCCGCCGCCGCCGGCCGATCGCGAAGGCGAACCCGAACACGATGACGGGGAACACCACGCCGAACAGGAGCGTCGCCCATCCGGTGCCGGTGAGGCCGGTCTGGGCCATGGTGATGAGGTGCGCGACCGCGTTCCACACCGCGTAGGCGTAGAAGAGCCCGGCGAGGGCGATGACGGTCCACACGAGCCAGCGCGGCGAGCCGGTCGCCACGGCGGTCGGCGACTTCGGAGCGGTCATGAACCGATCACCCCCACGGTCACGAACGGCCACGGCACGAGCAGCACGACGCCCGCCAGAAGCACGGCGGCGCGGATCCAGGAGGCCCGGCCCCGCGTCAGCACCCACGTCGCGAGGAACCACAGCGCGGGGGCGGCGATCGCCAGCACGAACCAGG
Organism: Microbacterium sp. K36; assembly: GCF_004794355.1. Classification (NCBI taxonomy): domain Bacteria; kingdom Bacillati; phylum Actinomycetota; class Actinomycetes; order Micrococcales; family Microbacteriaceae; genus Microbacterium; species Microbacterium sp. K36. The sequence goes on from NZ_SSDN01000084.1 coordinate 61,747, forward strand.
GCAGGAACATGAAATCCGCGACGAGGAACGAGGCGAGCGGCTGCAGGCGGAGACCGCCCGCGATCCACCCCAGGGTGTAGAGCAGGTAGACGCCCCCGACGACCCCGACGAGGACCAGCATCGCGTTGCTGAGACCGGAAGGCGCCGCGGTCGTCTCATCCACCGACGCGGGTGCGGGCGCCGCGGGCGCGACGGCCTCGACCGGCGTCGGTTCCGGAGCGGGCGTGGTGCGCCGTGCGGCGTCCCGGGGGCGTCGCTCCGCGCTGTCGTCGCCCTCCCAGCTCAGGGCGTCGTCCGAATCGGATGTCATCTCTCCAGCGTAGGACACCGCGGCCACTAGGCTCGGGGATGCCTCGGCGGGGTCGCCGAGGACTTTCGGGGGAAAGGACAACCATGGCCGAGAACGAGCAGACGTCTTCCGCCGCGCCGCGTCGTCCCACGACCGGCGCCACGACCGGCGAGCCGCCCGCGGGCTGGACGCCGAGCCCGGAGGCCAAGGCCTCCGCGACGCGCTTCCGCATCATCGCCGCGGTCCTCTGGGCGCTCGCGATCGCGGGCGAGGCCGTGGGCATCTTCTGGCTCCTGCGCCAGCGCGAGTTCGTCGACGAGGGCGGCGCGCTGCTCCGCGATCCGGACACCGGCCTCCTGGAAGAGCAGGGAGCGACGGCGCAGTTCCCGCAGTGGGCGTTCATCGCCTTGCTCGTCCTGCTGGTCGTGATCGCCGCGCTGTCGATCATCGGCTCGATCCTGTGGAAGAAGGCCAACACCCTCGACCCGGCGCGGCGCGCGGACAAGACGCGGTTCTTCGTGCAGAACCAGCTCGGCGCGATCATCGCGGTCGTCGCCTTCCTCCCCCTCGTCGTCCTCATCTTCCTGAACAAGGACATGGACAAGGGGCAGAAGGCGACCGCCGGCATCGTCGGCATCGTCCTGGCCGTCCTCGCCGCGATCGTCGGGACGAGCTTCGCCCCGCCGTCCGTCGAGCAGTACACCGCGGACCAGTCCGCTGTGATCCAGCTCCTCGGAGCGGACGAGGTCGTGTGGGTCGATGGCGGCAAGGTCTATCACGTCTGCGATGAGGTGCCCGCGATCCAGACCGGCAGCGAGATCCGCACCGGCACCACGTCCGAGGCCATCGAGGCGGGGAAGATCCGGCTCACCCTGCAGTTCGCGTCCGAGCTGCGCACCTGCGGCCTGGCGGTGCCCGAGAACGCCGACGAGATCACCGAAGCCCTCCGCGCGATCCAGGCCGGCCGGGTCGACACGCCTCTGCCGGCTCCGGTGTGGGCCGACCCGATGGACGCACCCATCGAGATCCAGGACGCCCCCGCCGACAAAGGCTGACGTCAGGAGGCGCTCAGGGCCTCGACGAGACGGTCCTCCGCCGAGGCGAGGTGTGCACGCAGCACCGCGGCCGCGCGCTCCGCGTCGCCGGCGGCGACGGCCTCGAGCATCTCCGCGTGCTGCGCGGCGATGAGTTCCGCGTCGAGGAGACGCCGCCCCTGCACCTGCGCCATGCACAACCGCACCTCGTCCAGCACGCTCCGGTACATGCGACTGGTGCGCTCGCTGTCCAGCCCGTCGATGAGGGCCGTGTGGAAACGGAGGTCGGGGTCGACCGTCGCGGGATCGGGGCCCGGCGCCATCGCCTGCAGCTCGGCGTTCGCCGCCACAGCGGCCGCCGGCACGGCGGCGCTCTCCGCCAGTTCGCGCAGCGCCGCGCTCTCCAGCCGGATCCGCGTGCGGTAGACGTCGCGAACGGTCTCCGCCTCGATGCCGACCACGCGCGCCGTGCGATGCGCCGTCCGCACGAGCAGCCCGCTGGCCACCAGCTGCTCGATGGCCGCTTTCGCGCTGGGACGGGCGACGCCGTAGGCCTGGGAGACCGCCGCCTCGGTGAGCGGCTCCCCCGAGCGGATCTCGCCGGAGAGGATCCGGGTGCGCAGCTGTCCGGTCACGGCGTCGACCACGCCGACCACGCCGAGGGGGCGCTCCGCGATCGAGGTCATGCGGAACAGTCTAGTGAGGCGTCCGTCGTTCAGTACACTTGTCTGACAATCTTTGAGCGGAGCAGAGGAGCACCGTGCCCACCACCCTCGACCACCCTCTCGACCCGGCGCTGCTGGGAGCCGAGACGCAGGTCCACGCCCGATCCATCGACCGGTTCGCCCGCGCCCACGACGCCTCGCATTACCTGCTCGTCCCGGACGCGGTGCTGTCCCCCGCGGACGCGGAGGGCGTCGCCCGCGCGTTCTCGGCGGTCCGGGCGGCCGGACGCACGCTCACGTTCCGCTCCGGCGGCACCAGCCTCTCCGGACAGGGCATCAGCGGCGACATCCTCGTCGACACGCGCAGCCACTTCCGCGACATCCGCATCGAGGACGACGGCGCCGCGGTCCGGGTCGGCCCTGGGGCCACCGTCCGGCAGGTGAACACGCGGCTGGCCCGGTACCGCCGCAAGCTCGGGCCGGATCCGGCCAGCGAGATCGCCTGCACGATCGGCGGCGTCGTCGCCAACAACTCCAGCGGCATGGCCTGCGGGATCACGGAGAACTCGTACCAGACGATCACCTCGATGGTCGTCGTGCTCCCCAGCGGGACGATTCTGGACACCGGACGCGCGGACGCCGCGGACGTGCTCCGCGCCGCGGAACCCGCCCTGTTCGCCGGACTGTCGTCGCTCCGGGAGCGGCTGCTCGCCTCGCCCGAGAATGTCGCCTTCCTCCGACAGCAGTTCTCGATGAAGAACACCATGGGCTACGGACTGAACGCCCTGCTCGACTTCGACGACCCGGTGCGGATCCTCGAACACCTCCTCATCGGATCGGAAGGGACCCTCGGCTTCGTCGCGGAGGCCCGTTTCCGCACCATCGAGGTGCGCCCCGCGATCGCCACCGGTCTGCTCGTCTTCGACACGCTGTCGGCGGCGATGACCGCGCTCCCCGCTCTCACGGAGCTCGGGCTCGCGACGATCGAGCTCCTGGACGCCGCCTCACTGCGCGTCGCCCAGGGCCTGAGCGACGTCCCCGCCGCGATCTCCGAGATCGACGTCCAGGGCCACGCCGCGCTCCTCGTCGAGGTGCACGCCGCCGACGACGAATCCCTCGCCGTCGCGAGCGCGACCGCGCAGGCGCACTTCGACGCCCTCCCCCTTGCCGTCACTCCGCGACTGACCACGGATGCGGCAGAGCGCGCCGCGCTGTGGTACGTCCGCAAGGGCCTCTACACGGCGGTCGCCGGAGCGCGGCCGTCCGGCACGACCGCCCTCCTCGAAGACATCGTCGTCCCCGTCCCCCGGCTGCTGGCCACCTGCGAACGCCTGATCGAGCTCTTCGCGGAGCACGGCTACGAGGGGTCCGTCATCTTCGGGCACGCGAAGGACGGCAACGTCCACTTCCTGCTGAACGAGCGCTTCGACGACCCCGACAGCGTGGCGCGGTACCGCCGCTTCACGGACGACCTCGTCGAGCTCGTCCTCGCGCAGGAGGGATCCCTCAAGGCTGAGCACGGCACCGGCCGCATCATGGCGCCGTTCGTGCGGCGGCAGTACGGCGACGAGCTCACCGACATGATGTGGGAGATCAAGCGGCTGTTCGATCCGGACGGCGTCCTCAACCCCGGCGTCGTGCTCTCCGACGACCCGGACTCCTATCTGCAGGACCTGAAGCGCGTGCCCACGGTCGAGCGGGAGGTGGACCGCTGCGTCGAGTGCGGCTACTGCGAACCCACGTGCCCGAGCAAGAGCATCACGCTCACACCCCGGCAGCGCATCGTGCTGCGCCGGGACATGGCCTGGGCCGAGGAGCAGGGCGACACGACGCTGCTGCGGGACCTGCGCGCGGACTACGACTACGACGGCGTGCAGACCTGCGCGGTCGACGGCATGTGCGGCGTCGCGTGTCCGGTGGACATCAACACCGGCGACCTCGTCCGCCGCCTCCGCGCCGAGCAGGAGAACGCCGTGGAGGGGGCCGCGTGGGGAACGGCGGCGAAGCACTGGAGCACCGTCACGCGCGCCGGGGGCGTCGCCCTGACGGTCGCCGACGCGCTTCCCGTCCCGCTCGTGCGCGGCGCGACGCGGATCGGACGGGCGGTGCTCGGCGCCGACACCGTGCCCCTCTATGACGGCGGCCTCCCCCGCGGCGGCACTGCTCCGGCGCGACCGGTGTCCCCGCCCGATGCGCAGGCCGTCTTCTTCGGCGCCTGCATCGGCACGATGTTCGGCCCGGAGGACGAGGGCCCCGGTTCCCGCGACGCCCTGCGCGCCCTGCTCGACCGCGCCGGGATCCCCGTCGTGGTCCCGGAGGAGAACGGCGGGCTCTGCTGCGGGACGCCGTGGAAGTCCAAGGGACACCTCGACGGCTATCGCCTCATGTCCGACCGGGTGCTGGCCTCGCTCTGGGACGCCAGCCGCCACGGGGAGCTCCCGGTCGTCTGCGATGCGGCCTCCTGCACCGAGGGCCTCGACGTGATGCTCACCCAGGCCGTCGCCGCGCACCCGGAGTACGCCGGTCTGCGCATCGAGGACGCCACCACGTTCGTCGCGCGGGAGGTGCTGCCGCGCCTCTCCGTCGATGCGAAGCTCCCCTCGATCGCCGTGCACCCGACCTGTTCGACGACCGCTCTCGGCGCGACCGGGGCGCTGACGGCGATCGCTGCGGCCGTCGCCGACGAGGTCTTCGTGCCCGACGGCTGGGGCTGCTGCGCGTTCGCCGGCGACCGCGGCATGCTGCACCCCGAGCTCACCGCGAGCGCGACGGCGCAGGAATCGGCCGAGGTGGCCGCGGCCGATACGGCCCGCGGCGGCTTCGACGCCTTCGTGTCGGCCAACCGCACGTGCGAGATCGGCATGACCCGCGCCACCGGCCGCCCGTACCGCCACGTGATCGAGGTGCTCGAGGAGCGCACGCGCCCCTAGTCCAGCGACGAAGGGCCCCCGTCGGATCACCGACGGGGGCCCTTCTACGGCGCCTGTGTCAGGCGCCGTGCGCGGTGAGCACGGCGACCGGAGCGTCGCGGAGACCGGCCGGGATCACGATGCGGGTCGAACCGCCGTCCACGGTCGCCTGGGCCGGGGTCCCGTCGGCCCACGACAGCGCAGCGGCCGCGAGCTCGGACGGCAGCTCGAACTCGCCGTCCGCCGGGTCCAGCGCGTTCACGTGCACCGCATCGGTCGACGTGGTGTAGCGGCGAGGAGCCCCCGTCGGCTCCCCCATCCGCGTCCAGGGCCGCGTGCCGTAGATCGCCGCGCCGTTCACGGTCAGCCAGCCGCCGAGCTCCTGCATCGCCTTCCGCTGCAGCGCCGGAATGGATCCGTCCGCCGCGGGGCCCACGTTGATGAGCAGGTTGCCGTTCTTCGCGACGACGTCGACGAGGAGCCGGACCAGGGCCGCCCCGGAGAGCGAGTGACGCTCGTCCTCCGCTTGGTTGAACCCGAACGAGTAGCCGAGCCCGCGGGTCGACTCCCACGGCTCGGGGATGATGTCCGGGATGTCCGTGTATTCGCGGGTGAGGAAGCCGTGGTACGGCACGCCCCACCGGTCGTTGACGACGCCGTCCGGGACGGCGTCGAAGTACCGCCGCAGCAGTGCGGCCACGGCGTAGTCCTCCGTGCCCTTGCCGCCGTCCGGCCACTCGATGTCATTCCAGAGCACGTCGGGCGCGAACCGCTCCACGAGCTCCTCGAGCTGCGCGGCGGCGTACCGGGAGAAGTGGGCGTCGTTGCGACGGAACCGGAACAGGTCGGTGTCCGACTCGATCGGCGGGAAGTCGCTCACGTGCCAGTCGAGCGCTCCCGAGTAGTACACGCCGAACTTGGCTCCGGCCCGCCGCGTGGCGTCGTGGAACTCGGAGATGAGGTCGCGGCGAGGGCCGCGCGCGACGGCGTTGAATCCCGTCGTGGCGGTGTCCCACAGACAGAACCCCTCGTGGTGCTTGGTCGTGGGCACGACGTAACGCGCCCCCGCCGACACGAGCTCACCGACGAACGCGTCGGCATCGAAGGCGTCGGCGTCCCACTGGTCGGCGAGGTCCTCGTACGAGGTCCCTGGGCCGTAGGTGCGCTGGTGGCGCTCCCACGTCGGGCTGCCCGGGATGCGCACCGTGTTGCCGTACCACTCCGCGTACTGGTGCCACGCATAGGCGTCCTCGGTGGGGATGTTCACGCCCTCCCCGTGCTGCACGGCCCACGCCGGCACGGAGTACAGGCCCCAGTGCACGAAGAAGCCGAGCTTGGCGTCGCGGTACCAGTCCGGCACGCCGTTCGCCGGGTAGACCGGGGCCGCCGCACCGAAGTCGGGGCCGGTGCGCTTCTCGAAGTTCATCATGATGCCGTGTCCTCCTCGTCGGCGCCGCGGCGCACGACCACCGCGGTCAGATCGGGTTCGCCTGTCGTGTCGAACGGGAACACCCCTGGACGCAGGCGATGGTGTCCGAGGCGGAGCAGGTCCTGGTCCACCCCGCCCGGAGTGAGCGCCAGCGTCCATCCTGCGGCCAGCTCGTACAGCTCCGGCTCCAGGTAGCCGATCTTCACGACCACCACGTCCGCCGTCGTCGGCTCGAGCCCCAGCATCCGGAAGTCGGAGAGATGGTGGAAGGGCTTGCGGCGGGCGGTCACGATGGCGTGCAGCCCGCCGACAGCGATCACCACCTGGGTGCCGGCGTCCGGGTCGCCGTCGGTGACGGAGAACACCGTGCCGGTGATCTCGACCGGTCCGTGGGGTCCGGAGTCGACCGCGGCTCCGGCGGACAGCGTGACCGTCGCACCGACGCCCGCCTCCACGGCTTCGGCGACGGCCCGAGGATCGAAGATCGAGGCGACCAGCGTCGTGCGCGTCCCGTCGGTGAGCTCAGGTCGCTGGAGCAGCTGGGCCAGGGTCCAGGTCACATCGCCCGCTCCCCCGGCCGTCGGGTTGTCCCCGGAGTCGGAGATCACGTACGGACGCGGGGCTCCGGACGCCAGAGCCTCCTCCAGCGCCTCGTCGAGGCTTCCGGTCTTCGCGACGAACACGAAGTCCTCCCGCACCTCCCAGAACATCCGGGCCACGCGCTCCGCCTCCCGGGCGATGACCTCCCGGTCGTCCCCGGTGACCACGACGTAGGCCTGACAGCGCGGCTCGTCCGCCCACGCGTAGCCGATCCACACCGAGGCGTCGACGACACCGGGCAGGGCCTCAATCTCGGGGAGCTCGGCATAGATGCTCTGCGCGGGCTCCAGCCGCGTACTCGTCTTCTCCCCCGGCAGCAGCACCGGAACGGGCACCCAGGCGGTGAACGGCCGCCGCGCCTGCACGTCCCCGCCGTGCGGCCCACGGAGACGGTCGAGCAGGTTCCACACCGCCCGCTCCTTCGTGTTCAGCCAATCCTCGTGCGGGGCCATGCGGTAGCAGGTGAGCAGATCCACCGCGTCGCGCAGGGTCTCCGAGACGTTGCCGTGCAGGTCCATCGACGTGGAGACGAGGGTGTCCGGCCCCAACGCCTCCCGCACCGCGAGAGCCAGATCCCCCTCGGCATCGTCCATCCCGACGACGCTCATCGCGCCGTGGATGTCGAAGAAGAAGCCGTCGAACGGCCCCTGCGTGCGGATCCCCTCGACGAGCGCCTCCTTCATCCGCTGATAGGTGTCCGGGTCCACGGCGCCGCCGGGCAGCGACCGGCCGTGGGTGAGCGGGACCCACTCCGCGGCCTCGGCGAGCTCACGCCCGGCATCGAGGAACGGGTAGTACGCCCGCAACGCGTCACCGGTCCGGATCGTGAAGGCCTCGTCCCCCGAGATGTGCGGCGAGAAGGTGCTCGACTCGATGGAGATGCCGCCGATGCCGATCCGCGGCCGCGCGAGCCCGCCCTCGGCGAGCGGCGGCAGCGGACCCATCCAGATCTCGTGGGCTTCCGGGCGTGCGGTCACGGTGCTGTTCTCCTCTGCGGTCGCAGTCGTGGTCAGGAAACGGGGGCGAGGGCGCGCCGGGCGCTCTCGATGGCGCCGAGCGCGACGGCGTCGGCGCCCAGGACGGCGGGGACGATGCGCAGCGCGATGCCGGACACCGGGGCGTCGGTGCGGAGGGTTCTCTCGATCGACGGCGACAGGAGGTCCCAGGCCGCCGTGACCCCGCCGCCGACGATGGCGGTCGGCAGGTCGAGGAGCGTCGCGGCGCTGACGCAGGCGAGAGCGAGCGCACGCCCGGCGGCGTCGAACACCGCGCGGGCGTCGGCGTCGCCGGCCCTGGCGGCCTCCGCCACTTCCTTGGCATCGTTCACCGGACGCCCGGTGCGCTCCGCGAAGCGCCGGGCGATCGACGTCCCGGAGGCCAGGGTCTCCAGGTGACCGGTCTGTCCGCAGGTGCAGACGAGGTCGCTGTAACCGGGCGTGTGCCCGATCTCCCCGGCCGCGCCGTGCGGGCCGTGGTGCAGCTCGCCGCCGATGACCAGCGCGCCGCCGACGCCCGTGCCGAGCATCACCCCGAGCACATCGGGCACGCTCGGACCCGCCGCGGCGGCTTCTCCGAGGAGGAAGGCGTTCACGTCGTTCTCCACCTGCACCGGGACGCCGAGACGCTGCGCCAGTTCCGGGCCGAGCGGGAAACCCGCCCAGTCCGCGAACAGCGCGGACGCGGCGCGGATGGTGCCGCTCTCGTGGTCGATGACCCCCGCGGCCCCCACCCCCACCGCGGCGACCGCGACACCGGCCTCGGCCGCCAGCCGCGCGACGAGACCGGCCGCCGCATCCGCCATCGCCGAGCCGCCGACGCTCGCGGGCGCCGGCACGCTTCCGCGCGCGAGGACGTCTCCGAAGGCGTCCACGACGAGGGCCGCGATCTTCGTGCCCCCGATGTCCACCCCCGCCAGCGCCAGGTCGGCCGCGAGGCCCGTGGTCGTTCGTCGAGGGTCGTCCGTCTGCTGCCCGACCGCGCTCATCGTCCGCCCAGCCCGGCCATCGCGATGCCCTTGACCAGGTGCTTCTGCAGCACGATCACGAGCAGTGTGGTGGGGATCATCGAGATGATGGCGGCGGCCATCTGCAGGTCCCAACGGGTGCCGGTGAGGCCGGCGAAGCTCGCCAGACCGACGGGCAGCGTGCCGTGCGCGTTGTAGTCGACGGTGACGATGAGGGGCCAGAGGTAGCTGTTCCAGAACGAGAGGAACGTGAACACCGCGAGCACCGCGACCGCGGACTTCGACAGCGGCAGGATGATCTGCAGGAACGACCGGACGGGGCCGGCGCCGTCGACTCGGGCCGCCTCCTCCAGCTCGTAGGGGATGCCGCGGAAGAACTGCCGCATCAGGAACGTGCCGAAGGCGCCGAACGCGAAGGGCAGGATGAGCGCCTGATAGGTGTCGACCCAGTTGAACCACTGCATGACCTGGAACATGGGGATGACGAGCACCTCGGCGGGCACCATCAGCGTGGCGAGGAAGAGGACGAACACCGCGTCCCTGCCCTTCCATCGCAGCCGCCCGAACGCGTATCCGGCCGTGGTGGACACCACGAGCACGACCAGGGTGCCGCCGATCGCCACGATGAACGAGTTCATGATGTACGTCAGGAACGGTCCGTAGGCGAAGACGTCGACGAAGTTGCTCCAGCGGATCTCGGAGCCCACCAGGGTCGGCGGCATCGAGAACATCTCGGAGTTCGGCTTGAGGGCCGAGAAGAACGCGTAGACGAGCGGCGCGATGAAGATGAGCGCCGCGACGTAGATGGTGACGTGCGCGACGATCAGCCGGGCACGCGCGCCGGGCGTCGTCGCCGCACCGCGCGCCCTCTCCCGCTCGCGCTGACGCCGCGGGGCGGTGCCGGTGGGCCGGACGAGGGTCTCAGTGCTCATAGTGCACCCACTTCTTCTGTGCGGCGAACTGGATGCCCGTGATCGCGATGATGATCGCGAAGAGGATCCATGCGGCGGCGGCGGCGAGCCCGAGATCGCCGAAGGTGAAGCCCTGCTCCCAGATGTACATCACGAGCGGCTTGGTGGCGTTGCCGGGGCCGCCTCCTGTGAGCATCTGCGGCTGGACGAAGACCTGGAGCGAGGTGATCATCGTCATGATCGTCGCGAAGAAGATGGACGGCGAGATCATCGGGATGATGATGCTCCAGACGCGTCGGAAGCCCTGCGCGCCGTCGATGCTCGCGGCCTCCAGCACGCTCTCCGGGAGCTGCTCCAGGGCGGCGGAGAAGATCAGCATGTTGTAGCCGAGACCCTGCCAGACGCTCATCACGACGACCATGATCATCGCCCAGTTGGGGTCCGCCAGGAAGTTCGGCAGCTCGATACCGAACCAGGTGACCGAGAGGCCGTTGAAGAGCCCCTGCGGCTGCAGCATCATCTTCCACACCAGGACGTTCGCGACCATCGGGGTCACGACCGGGATGAAGAAGAGGACGCGCAGGGCGCCGCGACCGCGGATGCGGGGGCCGAGGCCGAGGGCGAGCACGAGCGAGAGAGCGACGCTCAACGGCACGTACAGCAGCGTGTACACGGCCGAGTTTCGCAGCGCGGGCCAGAAATCCGGGCTGCTGGTGAACAGCTTGACGTAGTTGTCCACCCCGTTGAAGGTGCGTTCGCCGAAGGTCGGCCAGTCGAAGACGCTCATCACGATCGACAGCCCCACGGGCACGATCGTGAACAGGGCGAGGCCCACCAGGGCCGGGCTTGCGAAACCCAGCGCCTGGCGGCCCTCGACCTTGGCGAGCGATCCTCGACGTCTCGTCGTGATCGTCATCTCGTTGTCTTTCTCTGTTACTGCTGTGCGGGCCGGATCCGGCTCACTCGCCGAACTGCGCCTGGGCGTTCGACAGCAGCTCCTCCATCGTCATCTGGCCGTTGTAGACGCTGACGAGGTTGGGCTGGATGTAGCTGTCGAGCTTCTGCCAGTTCTTGGTCATGTAGAGCGGCACCGTGTCGCCGAACGCGGCCTCGAACACCGACTGGACCTGGTCCCGGTACTGCTCGTCGATCGACTCGAAGTACAGCGGCTGCGACGAGATGCGGGCGGGGTACGAGCGGCCGGACGAGGCGATGTAGTCCTGCGCGTCCTCGCCGACGAGGGAGCCGAGCACCTTCAGCGCGGCCTCCGGGTTCTTGCAGTTCTCCGCGATGCCGTAGCCGGAGCCGAGGATGGGGCCGGGGTTGCCGTCCACGCCGGCGGGCAGCGGCACCATGCCGGCGGCGAAGCCGGACTCGTTGTTGAGGTAGCTGACCGCGTTCCAGGTGCCGTCGACGGCCATCGCCGCGTTGCCGCCCGTGTACTGGTTTTCGCCCCAGCCGGTGTCCGACGCGGAGGCGACCGGAGCCGCGACCTTCTTCTCGGTGACCAGGCCGGCGTACCAGGACGCCGCGTCGACGAAGTCCTCGTCGTCGATGTGCAGTGTGCCGTCCTCGGAGGCGGGCTGCGTGGCGGAGTAGGCGATCGGCATCGACATCCACTGGTAGCCGCCCATGCCCATGCCGAAGCCGTACTTGCCGTCCTTCGTGGCGTCGGCCGCGATCGTGGCGAAGTCGTCGAACGTCCAGCCGATCTCCGGAGTCGCGGCGCCGGTGGCGGTCAGCATGTCCTGGTTGTAGTAGACGAGCATGGTGGCGACGTCGAACGGCACGCCGTAGACCTTGCCCTCGAAGCTGAGGATGCCGTCCGCGCTCGGGTTGAACTCCGACCAGTCGATGCCGGCGGTCTCGAGGTCCTCGTCGCTCAGCTGACGGAAGCCCGCCGTGTAGCCGCCGAGCTGCGCACCGCTCATGCCGGTGATGCAGGCCATGTTGCCGCTGGCCATGTTGGTGGTGAGCTTCGTGAAGAAGTCGCTCCACGGCGAAGTCTGCAGCTTGATCTTGATGTCCGGGTTCTGCTTCTGCGCGAACTCGATCTGCGCCTCCAGCGCGTCGACGTCCGACTCGCTGCCGGCCCACATGTCCACGACGATGGTGTCGCCGTCGGCCGAGCCTCCGGATCCCCCGCTGCTCGCACAGCCGGTCATCGCCACGGCCACGCCCGCGACAGCGGCGACAGCCCCCACACGCAACTTCTTCATTGAATGCCTCCTGAGAAGGGAACGGTTATTTCGAGACTCGAACTAACCAATTAGGATTTCGTATGAAGTTACGCTGTCATAGTTCGCAAGGTGCCGCAAGCTGAACATCCGATGTTTATAGGGTGGTGATAATTCGTCACTCCCCCGAAACATGCGACACCCCCGCTACGCTGACGATGCTCCGAGACGAAGGGCCTCCATGACGAACCCCGCCGACACCCCCGTCGACGATCCGCACACCCGGCGCATCCTCGACTTCGTCGCGCGCGGTCAGGCCCGCTCCCGCTCGGAGCTCGCCTCCGCTCTCGGCGTGGCCGCCTCCACCGTCGGCCTGCGCGTGCAGGCGCTTCTCGATGCGGGCGTGCTGGAGGAGGCCGGGGCCGGCACCTCCCGCGGCGGACGACGGCCGCGCGTGCTCCGGATCGCCGGCGACGGCATCGTGCTGTCCGCCGATCTCGGCGGGCGCCATGCCCGCATCGGGCGGCACGACCTCAGCGGCGGCCTGCTCCACTCGGAGACCATCGCGATCGACGTCGCGGACGGCCCGGAGGCCACGCTGGAGAGAGTGTCGGAGGTGTTCGAGCGCCTGCTCGCCGAGACCCGGGTCCACGCGATCGGCGTGAGCCTGCCCGGCCCCGTCGACGTCGCGACCGGCTCCGTGGATCAGCCCTCGCGGATGCCGGGGTGGCCCGGATTCCGCGTCGGCGAGCACCTCGCGGAGCGCCACGGCGTCCCCGTCGTCGTCGACAACGACGCGAATCTCGCCGCCCTCGGCGAGCACCGTCGCCAGCTCGGGCACACCCAGCACAGCATCACCGTCAAGGCGGGCACCGCGATCGGCAGCGGGATCATCGTGGACGGCCACATCCACCGCGGGGCCACCGCTGCGGCCGGCGACATCACGCACACGCGGATCGACGGCAGCGGGGACATCCCCTGCTCCTGCGGCAACACCGGCTGCCTGGAGACTGTGGCCAGCGGCGCGAGCCTCGTCCGCCAGATGCGCGAGCGCGGCAATACCGACGTCCGCACCACGGCCGACGTGCTGACACTGGCACGGGACGCGGACCCGCTGGCGACGACGCTCGTCCGCACCGCCGGGACCCACCTGGGTCAGGCGCTCTCCGGGGTCGTGAACTTCTTCAACCCGCACGCCCTCTTCCTCACCGGGAGCATGAGCGCCTCCGAGCCGTTCATCGCCGCGGTGCGCAGCCGGGTCTACGAGGCCTGCCACCCGCTCGCGACCCAGCGCCTGCGGATCGAGGCCGCGGCCACCGGCGCGGACGCGATCCTGCACGGCGCCGCGCGCCTCGCACTGGAGGGCATGGAGATCCCGGTGGCGACGGCCTGAGCCGTCGCCACCGACGGCCTCACTCCCTCGTCAGCCGCAGCTCGATGACCGGCATCAGCACGTCGGGACGGCGTACCGGGAGGTGCACCGTGAGCGTCCCCTCGGCCTCGCCCGCCGGCGTCATCAGGTCGGCCTGCTGGTCCGGGTCGCTGACGCTCGTGCGCAGCCAGGACCCGTCGTTCAGCAGGCGCGCATACGAGACCTTGCCCGCAAGACCGGGCAGATGCACGAAGCCCAGCGGCCAGCTGAACAGGCTCAGGTAGAGCCGGTCGCCGCGGAGCGTGTATACGCCCTCTCGGGGCGGCGTGAACGGCGCGTGGCCGGCCCCGATCACGGCGCGGTCGTGGAGCCGCATCCACTCCCCGATCTCGGCGAGGGTCGCCGCATCCCGGGGCGCGATCGCCCCGCGCCCGTCCGGACCGATGTTGAGCAGCATGTTGCCGCCCATCGACACCGAGTCGACGAGCATCTGCACGAGCAGCACCGGCGACTTCTGGTCGGTGTTGTCCCGGTGATAGCCCCAGGAGCCGTTGAGCGTCTGGCACGCCTCCCATACGAGGGGCACCCCGTCGCGGACGATCGGAGCCGTCGGCTGGTACTGCTCGGGCGTCACGAAGTCCGCGGGGATGCCGAGCCGGTCGTTGACGAGCATCTCCGGCTGCAGCTCGCGGCACAGCGCGAGCAGCGCCTCGGCGTCCCAGTCCTGCGGCCCCTTGCCCTCCCAGCCGTCCTTGGACTCCGGGTAGGTGAAGTCGAAGAACAGGTAGTCGATGTCGCCGTACTCGGTGAGCAGCTCGCGGACCTGACCGTGCAGGTACTCCCGGTAGCGGGCCATGTCGCGCCCCTCGTTCAGGGCGTGCGCGTTCTCGTCGTCACGTCGGGGGTGGTTCCAGTCCACCGTGAAATCGGGGTGATGCCAGTCGATGACCGAGTGGTAGAGGCCGACACGGATGCCCTCGGCACGGAGAGCGTCGACGTACTCGCGCACGAGGTCCCGCCCGACCGCCGTGACGGAGGTGAAGTCGGTCAGCTTCGAGTCCCAGAGGCAGAAGCCGTCGTGGTGCTTCGTCGTGAGCACGACGTAACCCATCCCCGTCTCCTTGGCGGTCTTCGCCAGGGCCGCGGCATCGAAGAGGTCGGGGTCGAAGTTGTCGAAGTAGCGGCGGTACTCCTCGTCGGTGAGGCGTTCGTAGTTCTGCACCCACTCGTGCCGCGCGGCCCCGCTGTAGAGGCCGAAGTGGACGAACATGCCGAAGCGGGCGTCATCAAACCATTCCTGTCGCATGCGTCCATCCTGGCACAGACATCCGATGTCTGCGCCGCTGAATGCCGTACCGAACGCCGAACGGGCGCCCCCGGAGGGACGCCCGTTCGTTCGCGAGTCGAATCAGCGCGCGGCGCTGCCGTCGACGTAGTCCTCGTCCTGCTGCTTCCAGGCGAAGAGCGAACGCAGCTCCTTGCCGGTCGCCTCGATGGGGTGCTGCTCCTCCTTGGCGCGGAGGGCGAGGAACTCCTCGGCCCCGTTGTCCTGGTCCTCGATGAAGCGCTTCGCGAACGCACCGGACTGGATGTCGGACAGGACGCCCTTCATGCTCTCCTTGACGCGCTCGTCGATCACGCGCGGACCGGAGACGTAGTCGCCGAACTCGGCGGTGTCGGAGATCGACCAGCGCTGCTTGGCGATGCCGCCCTCCCACATGAGGTCGACGATGAGCTTGAGCTCGTGCAGCACCTCGAAGTAGGCGATCTGCGGCTGGTAGCCCGCCTCGACGAGGGTCTCGAAGCCCGCCTGCACCAGGTGGCTCATGCCACCGCAGAGCACGGCCTGCTCGCCGAACAGGTCGGTCTCGGTCTCCTCGGTGAAGGTCGTCTTGATGACGCCGGCGCGGGTGCCGCCGATCGCCTTCGCGTACGAGAGCGCGAGGTCCCAGGCCTGGCCGGACGCGTCGCGCTCGACGGCGATGATGTCCGGGATGCCGCGACCGGCGACGAACTCGCGGCGCACGGTGTGGCCGGGAGCCTTCGGCGCGACGAGGATCACGTCGACACCCTCGGGAGCGTCGATGTAGCCGAAGCGGATGTTGAAGCCGTGCGCGAACGCCAGGGTCTTGCCCGCCGTCAGGTTCGGGGCGATCGACTCGCTGTAGATCGTGCGCTGGTGCTGGTCCGGCGCGAGGATCATGATGACGTCGGCCCACTCGGTCGCCTCGGCGACGGTCTTCACGGGGAAGCCGGCCTCCTCGGCCTTCGCGGCGGACTTCGAGCCCTCCTTGAGGGCGATCGCGACCTCGACACCCGAGTCGCGCAGGTTCTGGGCGTGGGCGTGGCCCTGCGAGCCGTAGCCGACGATGGCGACCTTCT
Source organism: Microbacterium sp. K36 (assembly GCF_004794355.1). Taxonomy (NCBI): domain Bacteria; kingdom Bacillati; phylum Actinomycetota; class Actinomycetes; order Micrococcales; family Microbacteriaceae; genus Microbacterium; species Microbacterium sp. K36. The sequence goes on from NZ_SSDN01000084.1 coordinate 77,478, forward strand.
TGCCCTGGATCAGGGACAGGTCGGCGTCGTCGTCGTAGAAGATCTCGGTGCTCACTGGTTTCTCTCCTTGGTTGTGGTTGTGCGGGACGCGCGGTCCCTGAGTCTGTCGAAGGGTCAGCCGCGCAGGACGCGCTCGGTGATGCTCTTGCCGCCGCGGCCGATCGCGAGGAGGCCGGACTGGGCGATCTCCTTGATGCCGAAGGGCTCCAGAGCGCGCAGCAGCGCCTCGACCTTGCCCTTGTCTCCGGTGACCTCGATCACGAGGGCGTCGGCGGCGTAGTCGACGACCGAGGCGCGGAAGAGGTTGACGACCTCGATCACGTTCGAACGGCTGGCGTTGTCCGTGCGCACCTTCACGAGCATGTGCTCGCGCTGCACGGACGACGCCGGGTCCAGCTCGACGATCTTGATGACGTTGATCAGCTTGTTGAGCTGCTTGGTCACCTGCTCGAGCGGCAGCTCCTCCACGTCGACGACGACCGTGATGCGGGAGATCCCCGGCACCTCGGTCACGCCGACGGCGAGGGAGTCGATGTTGAAGCCCCGGCGCGCGAACAGGCCGGCGACGCGGGTCAGGAGGCCGGGGGTGTTCTCCACCAGCAGGCTCAGGACGTGGGTCGACATGGCTCAGTCCTCCTCGTCGAACGCGGGCGCGTGGTCGCGCGCGTACTGGACATAGCTGTTACTGACCCCCTGCGGCACCATCGGCCACACCATGGAGTCGGCACTCACGACGAAGTCGATCACCACGGGGCGGTCGTTCGTCTCCAGCGCGAGCTGGATGGCGGCGTCGACCTCCTCCTCCTTCTCCACGCGGATCGCGAGGCAGCCGTACGCCTCCGCGAGCTTCACGAAGTCGGGGATGCGGATCGTGCCGTGCCCGGTGTTCAGGTCGGTGTTGGAATGACGGCCGTCGTAGAAGAGCGTCTGCCACTGCCGGACCATGCCCAGCGACGAGTTGTTGATGATCGCGACCTTGATCGGGATGTTGTTGATCGCACAGGTGGCGAGCTCCTGATTGGTCATCTGGAAGCAGCCGTCGCCGTCGATCGCCCAGACCTGGCGCTCCGGCTCCGCGACCTTGGCGCCCATGGCCGCCGGCACCGAGTAGCCCATCGTGCCCGCTCCGCCGGAGTTCAGCCAGGCGTTCGGACGCTCGTACTTGATGAACTGCGCGGCCCACATCTGGTGCTGCCCCACACCGGAGGCGAAGATGCCCTCCGGACCGGTGAGCTCGCCGATGCGCTGGATCACGTACTGCGGGGCGAGCAGACCGTCGGTCGTCGGCGCGTACCCGAGCGGGAACTCGTTCCGGAGCCCGTCGAGGTACGACCACCACTCCTCGATGTCGGGCTTCGCGTCGGCCGTCGCTCCGCGGAAGGCGGCGTCGAGGTCGGTGAGCACGTCGCGCACGTCGCCCACGATCGGCACGTCGGCCGTGCGGATCTTGGAGATCTCCGCCGGATCGATGTCGACGTGCACGACCTTCGCGTGCGGCGCGAACAGCGCGGCCTTGCCGGTGACGCGATCGTCGAACCGGGCGCCGAGCGAGACGAGGAGGTCGGCCTCCTGCAGCGCGAGCACGGCGGGAACGGTGCCGTGCATGCCGGGCATGCCCAGGTGCTGCGGGTGCGAGTCCGGGAACGCGCCGCGCGCCATCAGCGTCGTCACGACGGGCGCGCCGGTCGACTCGGCGAGCTCGAGCAGCTCGGCCGCGGCCCGGCCGCGGACGACGCCTCCGCCCACGTACAGCACTGGCTTCTTCGCCTCCGCGAGGAGGGCGGCGGCCGCCTGGATCTGCTTGCCGTGCGCCTTGGTCACCGGGCGGTACCCGGGGAGGTCGATCTTCGGCGGCCACACGAACGGTGCCGTCGCCTGCTGCGCATCCTTGGTGATGTCCACGAGCACCGGACCGGGGCGCCCGGTGCCGGCGATCTCGTAGGCCGCGGCGATGGCGCCGGGGATGTCCGCGGCGTCCTTCACCAGGAACGAGTGCTTCGTGATCGGCATCGTGATCCCCACGATGTCGGCCTCCTGGAACGCATCCGTCCCCATCAGCGTCGAGAACACCTGACCGGTGATCGCCAGCAGCGGCACCGAGTCCATGTAGGCGTCGGCGATCGCCGTGACGAGGTTGGTCGCTCCCGGACCGGAGGTGGCGATGCACACGCCGACCTTGCCGGATGCGGACGCGTAGCCCTCGGCCGCGTGGCCCGCGCCCTGCTCGTGCCGCACGAGGATGTGGCGGAGCTGCGAGGCGTCCATGAGCGGGTCGTAGACCGGGAGGATCGCGCCGCCGGGAAGGCCGAAGACGTCCGTGACGCCGAGCAGCTCGAGCGAGCGGACGACGGCCTCCGCACCGGTGATCTCCGGAGCGGATGGGCGGGCGGGCGGCCTCGGCACGGCCGAGACGGAGTCAGCAGTCATGACTTTCCTTCTGATGAACTGTGCGGGACACCGGCGCTCCGATCGAGCGGTTGCTGAGCCGGTCGATGGATCAGCCGGTCGTCGCGCCCTCGGCGGCGGACCGCACGAGGCGCGAGTACTTGGCAAGAACGCCTCGGGTGTAGCGCGGGGGAAGCGGCTCCCAGCCAGAGCGGCGGGAGGCGAGCTCTGCCTCGTCGACGAGTAGATCGAGAGAGCGAGCTGCGATATCGACCCGTATCAGATCACCATCGCGCACGAAGGCGATAGGACCTGCGTCCACCGCTTCGGGTGCTATGTGGCCGATGCACAGGCCGGTTGTGCCGCCTGAGAATCGTCCGTCCGTCAAGAGTAGTACATCTTTTCCGAGCCCCGCGCCCTTGATGGCCGCGGTGATGGCGAGCATCTCGCGCATGCCCGGTCCGCCCTTGGGGCCCTCGTACCGGATGACGATGACCGTCCCCGGCTCGATGCTGCCCTCGGCGACCGCGTCCATGGCGGCGCGCTCCCGCTCGAAGACCCGCGCGGGACCTTCGAAGACGGCCGCGTCGAAGCCGGCGGTCTTGACGACGGCACCCTCCGGCGCGAGCGATCCGTGCAGGATCGTGAGTCCGCCGGTGGCGTGGATGGGGTTGTCGAACGTGTGGATGACCTCGCCGTCGATCGGCTGCGGGTCGAGCTCGGCGAGGTTCTCGGCGAGCGTCTTGCCGGTGACCGTGAGCGCGTCGCCGTGCAGCAGCCCTTCATCGAGCATCGCCTTCATGATCACGGGGATGCCGCCGTGCCGGTCGACGTCGTTCATGACGTACTTGCCGAACGGCTTCATGTCGGCCACGTGCGGGACCTTGTCGCCGATGCGGTTGAAGTCGTGCAGGCTCAGCTCGACCTCGGCTTCGCGGGCGATCGCGAGCAGGTGGAGGACGACGTTGGTCGAGCCGCCGAGGGCCATCGCGAGGGCGATCGCGTTCTCGAACGCCTCCTTGGTGAGGATGTCGCGCGTCGTGATCCCCTGGCGGAGCAGGTTCACGACCGCCTCGCCCGAGCGGTGCGCGAAGTAGTCGCGACGACGGTCGGCCGCGGGCGGCGCGGCGGAGCCCGGGAGGCTGAGCCCGAGCGCCTCCGCGACGGAGGCCATGGTGTTGGCCGTGTACATGCCGCCGCACGCGCCCTCACCGGGAGCGATAGCGCACTCGATGCGCTTGAGGTCCTCCTCGCTCATGAGGCCGGCACGGCAGGCGCCGACCGCCTCGAACGAGTCGATGATCGTGACGTCCTTCTCGGTGCCGTCGGAGAGCTTGACCCAGCCCGGTGCGATCGACCCGGCGTAGAGGAAGACGCTCGACAGATCGAGGCGCGCGCTGGCCATGAGCATGCCGGGGATGGACTTGTCGCAGCCGGCGAGGAGGACGGAGCCGTCGAGGCGCTCGGCCATCATCACGGTCTCGACCGAGTCGGCGATGACCTCGCGGGAGACGAGCGAGAAGTGCATCCCCTCATGGCCCATCGAGATGCCGTCCGAGACGGAGATGGTTCCGAACTGCAGCGGGTAGCCGCCGCCGGAGTGCACGCCCTCCTTCGCCCCCTGCGCGAGCCGGTCGAGGCTCAGGTTGCAGGGCGTGATCTCGTTCCAGCTGGACGCGATGCCGATCTGCGGCTTGTCCCAGTCGGCATCCCCCATGCCGACGGCGCGGAGCATGCCGCGGGAGGTCGTGGCCTCGATGCCGTCGGTGACGACGCGACTGCGGGGCTTGATGTCGATGGGCGCGCTGGCGGAGGGATCATGCGAGGACATGACGAGAGTCTATTCCTGCGCGACGGCCCTCTCGTTCGCGAGCGTCTCCAGAAGCGCGGCGATCTGTTGTGGAGAGTCCACACGGAGGGTCGCGGCGCTCTCCCCCGGTCCGACACGCACGCCGAGGTCGCCCTCCTGCAGCACGCGCATCGCATCCTCGTCGGTCACGTCGTCGCCGGCGAAGAGGATCCCGGTGGCGTCGAAGCGCTCCCGGAGGGCGATCATCGCGGCGTCCTTGCCCTCGTTCCGCGACGAGAACTCCAGCACCCGGTGGCCGGCACGCCGCCGCCACTGCGGGAAGCGCTCGGCGACGAGGGCATCGATCTCGGCGAAGACCTTCTCCTCGGTGTCCCGGTCCGCGCGGCGGGTGTGCACGCCCATGCCGAACGTCTTGGGCTCCAGCTCCGCCCCCTCGTAGCGGTCGATGATCGGCTGCGCGGCAGCCCACAGCTCCTCCCGCGCCCCGGTCTCGGTCGCATCGCCCGGGGCGTCGGCGGCCCCCTCCCCGGGGAACCAGTACTGCGCGCCGTGGGAGCCGGCGAGCACGACGACGGAATCGTCGGTGTGCTCGGTGATCTCCCGGAGGTCGTGCATGCTGCGCCCGGAGACATAGGCGACGACCGTGTCCGGCATCGCGGCGAGGCGGTCCATCTGCGCGGCGACTTCCGGCAGCGCGCGCGCGGCCATGGGGTCCACCACGAGCGGAGAGGCGGTGCCGTCGAAGTCGAGGGCGACCACCAGGCGCGGCGTCGTCGCGAGGGCGGTGAGGTCGGCGTCGGCGGTTCCAGGGATCCAGGGGCGCGTCACGGTGTCTCCGATCGGGGAAGAGGAAGGGTGTGCGGGGAGGGCGCTCAACGGTTGCGGACGTCCGCCAGAGCCTGGAGGAAGGACGACGACCAGGCGTTCACGTCGTTGTCCAGCACCCGTCGCCGCAGGGACCGCATCCGGCGTCCCTGCTCGGCGGGCGACATCTCCACCGCCTCCATGATGGCGTCCTTGAGGCCGGCGATGTCGTGCGGGTTGACGCGCACCGCCTGACGGAGCTCGTCCGCCGCGCCGGTGAACTCACTGAGCACCAGCACACCGCGGTTGTCGGTCCGGGTGGCGATGTACTCCTTCGCGACGAGGTTCATGCCGTCGCGCAGCGCCGTCACGAGCATGACGTCGGCCGCGAGGTACAGCGCGACCATCTCCTCGCGCGGGTACCCCTGATGCAGGTAGCGGATCGCGGAGTGGCCGACCGTGTCGTGGTCGCCGTTGATGCGGGCCACCGCGAGCTCGATCTCGTCCCGGAGGTGCGCGTAGGCGTCCACCCGCTCCCGGCTCGGGCTGGCGACCTGGATGAGGGTGACGTCCTCCACGTCCAGGCGGCCGTCTTCGAGGAGCTCGCCGTACGCCTTGATCCGGTGCCCGATGCCCTTGGTGTAGTCCAAGCGGTCGACGCCCAGGAGGATGCGCTTGGGGTTGCCGAGACTCGCGCGGATCTCCGCGGCCCGCGCCCGGACGTCCTCCCTGGCGGCCAGTTCGAGGTACGGGGCGGTGTCGATGGAGATCGGGAACGCCTTGGCGATGGCGGTCCGCGAGCCGCCCTGATCGGGGACCGTGATGCTGGACCCCTTCACCTCGTACCGCAGCCGCCGCCGCACGGCGGTGAGGAAGTAAGTCGCATCCTGTGCCCGCTGGAAGCCGATGACGTCGGCGCCGAGCAGCCCGCGGAGCACCTGGTCACGCCACGGGAGCTGCGCGTACAGGCCGTGCGCCGGGAACGGGATGTGGTGGAAGTAGCCGATCGTGACGTCGGGGCGCAGCTCGCGGACCATCTGCGGCACGAGCTGGAGCTGATAGTCGTGGACCCAGACGGTGCCGTCCTGGGCGGCGGCGGCCGCGGCGGCCTCCGCGAAGCGACGGTTGACCCGCACGTACGCGTCCCACCACTCGCGGTGATACTGCGGCGGTGCGATGACGTCGTGGTAGAGCGGCCAGATGGTGTCGTTGGCGAAGCCCTCGTAGTAGTCCGCGACGTCCTCGGAGCTCAACGTCACCGGGATGAGATGGATGCCGTCGGCGTCGAAGGCCTCGAGCTCCACGTCCGGCTGACCGGCCCAGCCGACCCAGGCGCCGTGCACGCGGCGCATCATCGGCTCGAGGGCGGCGACGAGGCCGCCGGGCGACGTCCGCCACGTCTCCTCGCCGTCGGGGCCCACGACCCGGTCCACCGGGAGGCGGTTGGCGACGACGACGAAATCAGCAGCGGTCACAGGGGCACTCCTCGGTCCAGGAGCTTCCAATCTATCGAGGATGCGCGCCGACCGCCGGTCCGCCCTCAGGCCTTGACAGCGGACGTTCCGCGGTGCAGACCGCTGAGGGCCCAGTTCGCGAGACCCGCCGCGAACGCGATTCCGGCCGCGATCATCGGGAGGACCAGGGCGGCCGACGTGCCGAGGCTCTCCGCGATCTCCCCCGCCACCGCGGCGCCGATCGACTGGCCGACGATCACCCCGGAGCCGAGCATCGTCATCACCGTCGCCGACCGGCCACGGGGGCTCCGCGCCGCTCCGAAGCTGTACTGGGTGACGAGGGTCGGACCGATGCCGATGCCCATGATGGCCAAGGCGAGCAGCATCCCCGCCGGCGAGTCGACGATGCCGAGCAGCAGCGAGCCGGCGAGGAGGACTCCGGAGAACACCAGCCAGCGCGCACGCAGCGAGAACCGGGCGGGGAGCCACGCGACGCCCAGCGCCAGCAGCGCGGATCCGACGCCCATCACGCCGTACAGCAGGCCCGCCTGCTCCGGGGCACCGAGGTCGGCCATGAACGACGTGAGCGAGGTGAGCATGGTTCCGAAGAAGATCCCGACGCCGAGGATGCCGAGGACGACGATGAGGAGCTGCGGCCGGAACAGCTCGGACGCGGCGGACGGCGCCCGGCCGTCCTCGGTGCGGTCCGGGGAGACGTGCCGTCCGCTCGGGTGCAGCGCGAAGGCCCCGACGAACACCAGGGTCAGCACGGCGGCGCCGACCAGCGGGGCCCAGGGTGCGAGTGCCGAGGCGAGGACGCCCACGAGGAAAGGGCCGAACACGAAGACGGTCTCGTCGGCGGCCGACTCGTACGCCATCGTGCCGGAGACGGTGCGGGCGCGGCGCTCCGCCGGCATCCGCTCGCCGATGATCGTGACCAGACGGGAGCGCGAGAGCGGCGCCACCTGCGGGGCCGTCGCGCCGATGCCGATCGCGGTGAGAAGCACGAAGCCGTCGGCGGCCGGACCGTAGACCACCGCGGTGAAAAGCAGGAGCATCGCCGCGTTGCCCACGGCGAGCGCGAGGAGGACCGTGCGCTGACCGAAGCGGTCGGCGGCGGCCCCCAGGAGCGGGCCGAAACAGGCGGTGCCGAGACCGACCGCAGCGGAGGTGAGTCCGCCGAGGGACAGGGATTCCCGCGCCGACACGACGACGGTCAGCACGCCGACCACCATCATGGCGAAGGGCAGCCGCGCGATGAACGCGATGAGGAAGTAGGGCAGGCCGGCGAGGCGGAAGAGGCTCGGCTCGGCGGTATCGGGAGTGATGCTGGCGTGTGTCATGGCTCTCGCGCGTCGACGACGCGATGTCGGGTGCCGCCGCTGTCCGCCGGAGACGCCGACGGCCGGTAGATACACGGTTTGTGCGGCCGCGGGCGAACCGCGACCCTCCCATGATATCCGGTGCCCCTGGGCGGGCTCCCTGCCAGCCTCTCCCCCGGCTTGTCAAGGCTCCGGCCCGCGCACCCCGGCTGCGGGTACCGTAGGGGCATGCGCTACCTCTTCAGCACCGGACTCGTCGCCGCGATCTCGGCTGGGATCTCGCTGCTGCGCGGCACCCGCAACGAACCCATCACCTGGCGCTCGCTCCTGTCGTGGGTGAGCTGGGGCATCACCATGGCGCTCGCGGTCGGCGCGGTCGTCGACATGCGCCGTGAACGCCACGGCGTGCCGGTGGACGCGGACTCCCCGCAGTCGGTGAAGAAGTCCAAGAAGGCGCAGCGTCTGCAGTTCCGGTCACAGAAGGCCCTCGCCGACGCGCAGGGGCACGCCCAGGACAATCGGTCCTGACGCACCCCCGCGCCTCCCGTGTCAGCGCGTGAGGATGAGTGCCTCGCCCTGACCGCCGCCGCCGCACAGGCCGACCGCCGCGGTTCCGCCACCCCGGCGGGCCAGCTCGTGCGCGACGTGCACCACGAGACGGTTGCCGGAGGCGCCGATCGGATGACCGATCGCGATGCCGCCGCCGTGCACATTGACGATGTCGCCGTCCAGCCCGAGCTCGGTCTGCGAGCGGGCGACCACGGCCCCGAACGCCTCGTTGATCTCCACGAGATCGAGGTCCTGCGGGGTGATCCCCTGTTTCCGGCACGCCTGCTCGATCGCTCGGGCCGGCTGTGCCTGGAGCGAGTTGTCCGGACCGGCGGTCTGGCCGCTCGCGCCGACGGTCACGAGCACCGGCCAGCCCTTGGCCTCGGCGGTCGCCCGCGTCGTGACGACCACGGCGGAGGCGCCGTCCGAGATCTGGGACGAGTTGCCCGCCGTGATCGAGCCGCCTTCGGCGAAGGCGGCTCGCAGTCCCGCCAGGGTCTCCACCGTGGTCTCGGGCCGCACCCCCTCGTCTCGGGTCACCCGCACGGGTTCGCCCCGACGCTGCGGCACCTCGACGGCGACGATCTCCGCGTCGAGCACACCGCTCTCCTGCGCGGCGGCGGCCCGCTGATGCGAGAGCGCGGCGACCTGGTCCTGGGCCTCCCGGGTGAGTTCGTAGCGAGCGTTGTGCCGTTCCGTGGACGCGCCCATGCTCTCCCGGTCGTAGGCATCCGTCAGCCCGTCGTAGGCCATGTGGTCGAGGACCTCGACGGTGCCGTAGGTCCAGCCATCGCGCGATCCCATGAGCAGGTGGGGTGCGCGGGTCATGGACTCCATGCCGGCGGCGACGACGACCTCCGCGTCCCCGGTCCGGATCATGCGCGCCGCATCGATCACGGCGGTGAGCCCGGACAGGCACACCTTGTTCACGGAATGGGCAGGGACGTCCCAGCCGATCCCGGCGCCGATGGCCGCCTGACGGGCCGCGTTCTGACCGGATCCGGCAGCGAGCACCTGTCCCACGATGACCGCGTCGACGTCCGCCGGGTCCACTCCGCCCTGCTCGAGGGCACCGCGGATCGCGAACGACCCCAGCTGCGGCGCCGTGAACGCGGCGAGCTGCCCCTTCAGCCGCCCCTGCGGGGTGCGCGCCGCGGCGACGATGACGACATCGTTCTCACTCATTGATCTCGGTCCTTCCGTTGTCCAGTTCCGGGGCGAGGCGGAGGGGCGGCTCCGTGGCCTGCCGCACCTGCTCCACCGTGACGTCGGGGGCGAGCTCGACCAGGACCAGCCCCTCCGGCGTCACGTCGATCACCGCGAGGTCCGTGATGATCCGATCCACGACGCCGCGTCCGGTCAACGGCAGCGTGCAGGCGTCGACGATCTTCGCCGAGCCGTCCTTGGCGGCGTGCTCCATCAGCACGATCACCCGTCCGGCGCCGTGCACGAGGTCCATCGCGCCCCCGGGGCCCTTGACCATCTTGCCGGGGATCATCCAGTTCGCGAGATCGCCCGTGGCGGAGACCTGCATCGCCCCGAGGATGGCGGCATCGATCTTCCCGCCACGGATCATGCCGAAACTGAGGGCGGAGTCGAAGAACGCCGCTCCGGGGAGCGTGGTCACCGTCTCCTTCCCCGCATTGATGAGATCCGGATCGACCTCCTCCTCCCGGGGGTACGGCCCGACCCCGAGGATGCCGTTCTCCGACTGCAGCACCACGGTCACGTCGGACGGGACGTGGTTGGGCACGAGCGTGGGCAGGCCGATGCCGAGGTTCACGTACGCGCCGTCCGGCAGCTCGACCGCCGCGCGCGCGGCCATCTGGTCTCTCGTGAGCGCCATGTCAGGCTCCTTCCGCGGCGACGGTCCGCCGCTCGATGCGCTTGGGGATGTCCTCGCCCACCTCGACGATCCGGTGCACGAAGACCCCGGGGAGGTGGATCGCGTCCGGGTCGAGCTCGCCGGGCTCGGCGAGCCGCTCGACCTGCGCGATGCACACACGGCCGGCCATCGCGGCGAGCGGGTTGAAGTTCCGCGCGGCCTTCGTGAACACCAGGTTGCCGTGCCGGTCGCCGCGGGCCGCGTGCACCAGGGCGAAGTCGGTGGTGATCGCCTCCTCCAGCACGAACTCGCGGGGCTGACCGTGCACGGCGAACGTGCGCACGTCCTTGGGCGGCGAGGCCACTGCGATCGAGCCAGCGGAGTGGTACCGGCGAGGAAGACCCCCCTCGGCGACCTGGGTGCCGACGCCCGTCTGGGTGAAGAACGCGGCGATTCCGGACCCTCCCGCCCGCAGCTTCTCGGCGAGCGTGCCCTGGGGGGTCAGCTCCAGCTCGAGCTCCCCGGACAGGAACTGCCGCTCGAATTCCTTGTTCTCCCCCACGTACGAGGAGGTCATCTTCCGGATGCGCTGCGCCGCCAGCAGGATGCCGAGTCCCCAGTCGTCCACTCCGCAGTTGTTGCTGACGACGCTCAGGTCGGTCGTGCCCTGCGCGAGGAGCGCTTCGATGAGCGCGATCGGGTTCCCGGAGAGTCCGAAGCCTCCGACGGCGAGCGAAGCGCCATCCGGGATGTCGGCGACGGCGGCCTCCGCGGATTCCCATTGCTTGTCGATCACGTCTGCTCCTTCGGTTCCGTGTCCCCTCCAGCCTTCCGCCCCGGCGGCGTCACGGCCAGCACCCTCTTGCGATGTGGACGCGCGCACCACTAGCGTCCACCATGTGGACACTGCGACGAACCCCGTCCCCGGCACTCAGGCCGTCGCGCGGGCGGCGCGTCTCCTGCGACTGGTGACGGCCGCCGGCACCGACGGCGCCACCCTGCAGGAGCTCGCGGCACGCGCCGGGCTCTCCCGGCCCACCACGCATCGCCTGCTCAGCGCCCTGCGCGCGGAGGGGCTCGTCGACCGCGACGCGGGCAGCAGCCGCTGGATGCCAGGCCCCGAGCTCTTCCTCATGGGGTCCGTGGCTGCCGCCCGTTACGACGTGACGGCGCTGGCCCGGGACATCGTGCGGTCGCTCGCCGTGAAGACAGAGGAGAGCGCATTCTTCTCCGTCCGGCGCGCGGACGAGACGGTCTGCCTGCTAAGGGAAGAGGGTTCCTTCCCCATCCGCTCGTTCGTGCTGAGCGAGGGGGTGCGCTTCCCGCTCGGCGTCGCGAGCGCCGGCCTCGCGATCCTCGCCTTCCTCCCCGACCACGATGTGGATGCCTATCTGGAGCGCCATCCGGAGCTCGTCGAGAACTGGGGACGCGCTCATGGCGAGCGCCCGCTGCGGAAGCGCCTCGCCGAGACGAAGGAACGCGGGTTCGCCGTCAACCCCGGCCTGATCGTCGAGGGGAGCTGGGGCCTCGGCGCGGCGGTGTTCGACCGCACCGGACGCCCGGAGTGGGCGCTCAGCCTCACCGGTGTCGCCTTCCGCTTCGGCCCGGAGCGTCAGGCCGAGCTGGGCCGGATCCTCCTCGCGCACGCCCACCAGCTCTCGGCGAGGATCGCGCACGCTCGACGGTGACCTCGATACATATCACCAGGTATATACTTTCTGGTATGAATCGCTCCGAGGTCATCCCGTCCCTCGTGCTCTCGGGCTATGCGCTGGGTCGCATCGCCGCCCAGGACGCGGGGAACGAGGCGCCCGCCGCGCAATGGCGGGTGCTCAGCCTGCTCGACCAGTCAGGTCCCCGTCGCGTCGGCGAGCTCGCCGCGGCGGCCCGCACGACGCAGCCCGGGATGACCCGGCTGCTCGGCACCCTCGAACGCGAGGGCCTCGTCCGCCGCTCCCCCGACCCCGACGACTCCCGTGCCACCGTCGTCGCCGCGACCCCCGACGGCACGGCGGCCCTGGCCGCCTGGCGCTCCGAGTTCCGGGAGACGATCGCACCGCGGTTCGTCGACCTCGACGACGACGACTGGCATGCCCTCACCCGTGCGGCCGAGATCCTCGCCGCCCGCACCTCCGCAGACCGGACAGGAGACATCCGTTGAACACCGCCCCCACAACACCCGCCCCCTCGGTCTGGCGGCAGCCGGCCCAGGTATGGGCCGTCGCCTTCGCGTGCGTCGTCGCTTTCATGGGGATCGGCCTCGTCGATCCGATCCTCCCGGCCATCGCGGAGTCCCTCGAGGCCACGCCGGTCGAGACGGAACTACTGTTCACCAGCTACCTCCTCGTCACCGGCCTCGCGATGCTCGTCACCAGCTGGATCTCCAGCCGGATCGGCGCCAAGGCGACCCTCCTCGTCGGTCTCGGCCTGATCGTCGTGTTCGCCTTCCTCTGCGCGATCAGCGGCAGCGTCGACGCGGTCATCGGCTTCCGTGCCGGCTGGGGGCTGGGCAACGCGCTGTTCATCTCGACGGCGCTGGCCACGATCGTCGGCGCCGCATCCGGCGGCAGCAGCGCGGCCATCGTGCTGTATGAGGCGGCACTCGGCCTCGGCATCGCCGTAGGTCCCCTGCTCGGCGGCATCCTCGGCGAGCAGAGCTGGCGCGGCCCGTTCTTCGGCGTCGTGGCCCTGATGGCCATCGCCTTCATCGCCGTGCTCGTGCTGCTGCGGGGTCCGGGCGAGAAGCGCACCCCGGTGAAGTTCTCCGCCCCCTTCACGGCCCTGCGCCGTCCCGCGCTCGCGATCCTCGCCGTGGCCGCCCTGTTCTACAACATCGGCTTCTTCGTGCTGCTCGCGTTCTCGCCCTTCCCCCTGGGCTTCGGCGCGATGGGCATCGGCCTGACCTTCTTCGGCTGGGGTGTCGCCCTCGCGATCACCAGCGTGTGGGTCGCGCCGGTGCTGATGCGCCGGATGCCGAGGACGCACGTGATCCTCACCGTGCTGCCCCTGCTCGCCGTCGACCTCGTGGTCGCGGGACTCGTCGTCGCCGAACCGGCCGCTCTCGTCGTGTGCATCATCGTCGGCGGTCTGCTCCTCGGCATCATGAACACCGTGCTGACCGAAGCCGTCATGGAGGCGACAGACCTCCCCCGCTCCGTCGCCTCTTCGGCCTACTCCGCAGTCCGCTTCCTCGGTGGCGCGATGGCCCCGCCGATCGCCGCCCTGCTGTGGCACCTGTTCAGCGCCACCGTGCCGTACCTCTTCGCCGCCGCCGCCGTCCTGCTGGCCGCGCTGACGATCCTCCTCGGCCGGAAGGTCCTCGCGCACATCGACGACGAGCCGGCTGATGCGACCGCCGAGGACGCGGCGGCGATCCTCGTCGGTGACGCCGGCTGACCTGCTCGGCTACCGTGGGGGCATGACCGACGCTCCTCCCCTCCCCGAGCGCAGCCGACGGGTGCAGGAATACCTCCTCGCGGCCGGTGTCGAGACCGAGATCCGGGTCCTTCCGGACTCGGCGCGCACCGCCGCCGAGGCGGCCGCCGCCATCGGCTGCGACGTCGCCGCGATCGCCAACAGTCTCGTCTTCCTCGCCGACGGCCGCCCCGTCCTCGTCATGACCAGCGGCGGGCACCGGGCGGACCTCGCCGTCCTGGCGCGAAGCGTGGGGGCGAGCGAGGTCGTCATGGCACCGCCCGCCACCGTGCGCGACGCCACCGGACAGGCGATCGGCGGAGTGGCGCCCGTCGGCCATCCCGCGCCCCTCCCCACCTTCATCGACAGCGCGCTGCAGGCGTACGACGTGGTGTGGGCGGCGGCGGGCCACCCGCACACCGTCATGCCGCTGACCTCCGCCCAGCTGTCGGATCTGACCGCCGGCACCGTGATCGACGTCGTCTGACGCTGCGGATGTCCGCGCCGTGCCTCATGATGGAGGCGATGCGGGCCGCGGCGCGAGCGACCGGCCAGACGGAGGCGATGACATGTGCGGACGATTCGCGAACGACGCGACGACGGACGAGCTGATCCGGGAGTTCGTCGCCGAGGGCGGCCGACCAGAGGACTGGTGGAAGTCCTGGCATGGCGCGTACTCGATCGCCCCCACCGAGAGCGCCCCCATCGTCCGGGACCGCGGCGAGGGCCGCATCCTCGAACTCGTGCGGTGGGACTGGCAGAGTCCCCCCAACCGTCCGCAGCGCGCCCCGCTGATCAACGCACGGATGGAGAAGCTCGCCGCCGGATTCTGGGCGCCGGCGTTCTCCGCCGCGCGGTGCCTCGTGCCGATGCGCGGGTACTTCGAATGGACGGGCGAGAAGGGCCACAAGACCCCGCACTTCCTCCACGGTGACGGCCTGCTCGCCGCCGCCGGCCTCACCTGGTCGATGGAGCATGAGGGAGAGAAGGTGCGCTGCTTCGTCGTCGTCACCCGGGAAGCGCGAGACGCCGGTGGGGAGGTGCACGACCGGATGCCCGCCTTCCTGACCCCGGACACCTGGGACGCCTGGCTCACACCGGAGAAGCTCACCGGGCAGACCAAGCTCGACACGCTGGCGATGCTCGACCACACCTCCGCCGATGTCGCCGCGACGCTCCGCGGACACGTCGTAGACCGCAAGGTGAGCAACACGCGCACCGTCGATCCCGCGGATCCCACGCTCCTCGACCCGGTCGGGTGAAACGCGGCGACACGCGCGGACGCACGACACCCCGGTGGGATAGGAGATCGGGCGGATGTGTGAAACGCTGAGCACACCCCACACCAGCGGTCACCTCGGCCGCGCCTCTTGGCACAGGTTCCCGTGGAGAGAAGGGAATCTTGCGATGGGCAAGTTCATCTACGAGAACAGCGTCAAGGTCGACATCGAAGACCGCGCTCTCACTCACATCCAGCTGGTCATGACCGCGAAGCTCCGCCGTGGCGAGCCCTTCGGCTTCACCTGGAAGGACGACGTCAGCATGGGCGGCGGCCGGACGACGGTCTGGATCCATGCCGGAAGCTCGCTGGTGTACAAGTACCACGGCAGTCGCCAGCCCAGCGTCAACCGCGCCTGGATCGAGGCCCTCGCGTTCACGGCCAACGCGCCGAGCGGTCTGTACCTCGTCCCTGAGCCCGCGGAGCAGCAGCTGCCGGACGGCAGCGAGAGCTCTCTCACGCGGTCCTAACACGCTCTTCGACGGGGTTCAACCCCTCTTGCCGGGTCGTGAGGTGATTCGTACCGTGGAGCGCATGGGGAACCAGACGGGAATGACGACGACGCACATCGAGATCGATGGGCACGACTTCCTCCTGCCTCGCAGCACGGATGTCGCGGACCTCATGTCTCGGATCGAAGCGGCGGCGCGCTCGCAACCGACGTTCATCGACTTGGCGACGGGTGACACGCTCACGAGCGTGCTCATTACCGCGCAGTCCCGCGTCGTCGTCTACCTGATCCGTGAGGACGCCGGACGAGACGCCCCCATCGACGTCCGCTCCACGCTCGACTGGGATCTCTGAGGGCACGACTCGCTCGTAGACTGGACGGATGCTCGTCGCTCTCATCCGCCCCCGCGGATCCATGACCGTCGACGTCACAGGCATCTCGCTGGAGGACGTCCACACTCAGCTCGATGCTCACCGTGAGCCGGGGTACGCGCTGACGTCCGCCCCGGTGCGCATGCTCAAGGGCGAGGCGAAGATGGAGGCGACGGGAAAGTTCCAGCGCGTCGACGGCGTCGAGCAGATCGAGGCCGACGACATGGCGGGCATCGAGGCGAAAGTCCCCGAGGGCTGGCAGCTGCTCTCGGTCCGCCGCGCCTGACGCGCGCCCCCGACCGCCGACCACGCGTTCCCGGTCCCGCGTCGCGCACTGTCGCGTCGGTTCCGCTGCGGGTGCGAAACTGTGCCTCCCCTGGCCGCGAGAGGCACGATTTCGATCCCGCCCGGGGCGATGCAGCCCTGAAACAGGCAGAGAAAAAGCCCCGGAGATGGCGAGATCTCCGAGGCTTGTTCCGTGCACCCCCAGGGACTTGAACCCTGAACCCACTGATTAAGAGTCAGTTGCTCTGCCGATTGAGCTAGAGGTGCGTGGCCCGGGATAACCCCGACCGAGGAATTACATTACCAGCGGTTGGCGCCGACACGAAATCCGCCGCGGCCCGGGCGTGGCCCGGGCGTTTCGCCCGCCGATCCTGACCGATGGTCTCTGCGGGGGCGGTCGGCGCGACGACTATCCTGAAAGCGTGACCGCCACTCCCGACGCCGCCGACCTGCGCGCCGACCTGCAGCTCGCCCTTCGCCTCGCCGATGCCGCGGACGCCCAGTCCCTCCCCCGCTTCGACGCCGCCGACCTGGAGATCTCCACGAAGGCGGACCGCTCGCACGTGACGGACGCCGACCTGGCGACGGAGCACGCGATCCGCCGGATCCTCGAGGAGGAACGTCCCGACGACGGCATCTTCGGCGAAGAGTTCGGGGCTCAGGGCGGCACCGCGAGGCAGTGGATCGTCGACCCGATCGACGGTACCGCCAACTTCCTCCGCGGCGTTCCACTGTGGGGGACGATGATCGCCCTGGCGATCGATGGCGTGCCCCGTGTCGGCGTGGTCAGCATGCCCGCCCTCGGGCGGCGCTGGTGGGCCGCAGCAGGACACGGCGCCTGGACGGTGAGCGACCGCACCGAGCGACGTCTCGCCACCTCCACCGTCTCCTCGCTGGACGAGGCCAGCGTGAGCTTCCAGAGCATCGCACAGTGGCGCGACGCCGGACAGCTGGATGCCCTGCTGCGCCTGAGCGAGCGTGTCTGGCGCGATCGGGCGTACGGCGACGTCTACGCCTACATGCTGCTCGCCGAGGGACGGCTGGAGGCGGTCGCCGAGTTCGATGTGAAGGAGTACGACATCGCAGCGGCTGTGGCGATCGTCCAGGAGGCGGGCGGACGCATGACCGCGTTCGACGGCTCCAAGACGATCTCCGCCCGCTCGACACTCGCCACCAACGGCACCCTTCACGACGAGTTCCTCCGTCTCCTGCACGACTGACCACCCCGAGGCCCCGATGACCACCCGACGACTCGCGATCCTGGCCGGTCTCGTGCTCGCGGGGACGATCCTCACCGGGTGCACCGGCGGAGGCGCGCCCGGTCCGTCGCCGTCGCAGGGCCCCGTGACGCCCACCGCAGACGGCGGCGCGAGCGCGACACCGGGCGGGGACGAGCTCACGTGCGAGTCGATGATCTCCGAAGGCACCGTCGCGGCCCTCACCGACGCCGGCTGGACGGCAGAGCCACGCGAGTTCCGCGTCGGGGGCGTCGAGCTGACACAGGGACTCCTCTGCTTCTGGGCGGACTTCAGCGTGCCCTCGGACCACGGTCAGATGTACGGCTGGTCTCCCTTGTCCACCGAGGACGCGGAGCGCGCACAGGCGGGCCTCGAGGAGGAGGGGTGGCGGAGCGAGGAAGACGCGCAGGGCGTGTACGTCACCGAAGACCCGCAGTTCGCCATGAGCACGGATGAGGACGGGTACGGCATGACCTACCTCTTCGGCGACGGCTGGGTGAAGGTCGCCGACACGAAGCAAGGACTCCTCCTCATCGAAGGCCCCCGCTGACGGCACACACCATCCGGCCGGCGCTGTCAAGCGGCTGGGCCTGCGGCCGCGGATGGACGAGTCTGGACGCGTCCGACGAGGAAAGGAACGCCCATGGGTAACGACAGCGACCGCAACGACATCAGCACCGAGCCCTCCCCCGGCCCCGAGGAGAACGACAACCTCGGCGCCGAGGACAACAAGGGCGAGCCGCGCACCGTTCCGCCCACGGCCGGATCGGATGACGACGGCGACGACGTGCTCGCCGAGGACCCCGACCGCTCGCACTGAGTCCGCCGTCCCGATGACAGGAGCCCCGCCTCGCACGAGGTGGGGCTCCTGCGCTGTCACTCCCCCGTCGAGCTCTGGACGATCTCGTCGACGAGCGTGATGCCTCCGGTCGAGTTCGCCGACTGCATGAGGTCGTCGATCCACTGCGGATTCAGCTTCGGCGGCTCCCGCCCTTCGAAGGTGAAGCGCAGCGGGATCGAGGGGTGCAGCCAGATGGTGGATCGTCCGTATGCGTCGCCCTCGGGGTGGGTCCACGACACCGTGAAGCTCTCGTTGCGCCGGAGCTTCGTCGCGATCACGACCTTGAGGTGCGCGAGCGCGCGGTCCTCGATGTGGAGCTGGCTCGTGCTGTCGTACATGATGAACCCCATGACCGAATGCTAGGCCTCGCCTGCCATGGCCACCAGGGCTGTCGTGCCGCATTCACCACCGCCCGCGTCTCAGCCGCGGACGCCCCTCGGGTCGCCTCCGTAGCTGTTCCGCTCCCCGATGGTGCCGTCCTCCCGTCGGATGAGGTGCTCCACCTGACGTGCCCGAGCGGTCTCCCGCCCGACGGCGACAGCCTCGTCTTTCGTGTCATGCGGCCCGCTGAACGTGTTCACCTCGCCCTGAACGCGATTGAACCAGCCGCCCTCCTGGTGGAACGTGTCGACATCGCCCTTCGGCATGGCGTCTCCCTTCGTCGTGAAGCCCATTGCTACCGCGCGATGCCGCTCGTCTCCGACCCCCTTGCGCCCGCGCCGGATCGGTCGTACGCGGCCGGAGGGTCGATCGCGTCCCCCGAAGAGGGGACAGACACCCGGCCTGTGCGCCTGCGATCATCGCGGTGAGGGAGTCTAAAGAGCGGGCGCTGTCCCGCCGATCGGGGAAGGAGACTTCAGATGACGACCGACATCATCGCGGGGCCGTTCCTGACGGCTGTCCGTCAGGCCTGGGATCGCGCACGCGGAACGCTCATCGTCCCTCAGGGGTTCACGCTGACGGATCTGGCTGCCGGAGCGGGGTCGTTGAGCGCAGAGGTCACCGACTCGACCGGGACCCGGTTCGGCTTCCGCGCTCCCCTTCCGGCGTCCACCCGGTGGGAAGGGAAGGCGCAAGGCGGCGAAGGCACTCCGGAGCACTGGGCGCTGTGGAGCGTCATCATCCCGCTCATGGAGGAGCTGGAGACGGACGGCGGACGCCGCTTCGCCCCCGATGCCGACGGCGTCCGCTGGGTGACCACGTAGAGGATCGCGGTCACCGCGCCGCGGAGCCTATCGCAGACCGTCTTCGCAGTTGCTTCCCTGACGGGCTTCCCACCACAGCGCGTACTCGGGTCCGTTCTCGGTCTCGATCGTCCACGGCGGGAAGGTGATGTAGCGGTCGAGCGCGAGGGCCCACGAGCTGTCCGCTCTGGTCGATCCGGGGTCGTCCGCGGGAAGCTCGTCCTCTGTCGTCCAGGACTCGGCCGGATGGGTCTTCGCCCAGTCGTAGATGAGCTGGCCCGTCTGAGACCAGTCGCGGTCGTTCATTTCTGCGGCGACCTCGGGGGGCATCGGCGCGTGGTGCGGCGTCCTGTAGTCGTACGTGCACGAGTACGTCCGCCCGTCGTCGCCGACGTAGCTCAGCGCGATGGTCACGTTGGTGGCGAGGTCCCCCCGCCGGCCCAGCACCCACGCTGCGGCGGTGAGGAGCACCGCTGCCACCACCACCGCGATCGCCGCGACAAGCCAGCCGGTGCGACGCCGCCGACTCCGCGCAGACGGGCTGTGTGCGGATGACATCCCCCCATCGTAGCCAGCCCGGCGTTCCGCCCCCGCGGGGGTCTCGCCCTCCGTTCCCACAACGAACAGGCCCGCCTCCCCAGTGATCACTGGGGAGGCGGGCCTCGTTCTGTGTGACAGCGACCTGGTGGAGCTGGGGGGAATCGAAC
>NZ_SSDN01000085.1:0-1078 GCF_004794355.1 Microbacterium sp. K36
GAGCCTGTCGAAGCTGGGTCCCTGAGCCTGTCGAAGCTGGGTCCCTGAGCCTGTCGAAGGGTCGAAGGGTCAGACGGGCTGCGCGTCGGGGTACGCGACGGCGCCTAGGGGGTAGATGTGTCCGCCGGCGCGTGAGTGCTCGGACTCGCCGTCGCCGTTGAGTCCGAGGAAGATCCCCGTCGTCATGAGCTGGTAGCCGAGGTCGTGGAGCCAGACGCTCGCCACCGCGATCCGGAACTCGCGGAAGCAGAACAGGTAGAGGCCGTCCGCGAACTTCCACACCGTGGAGAGGTCCATGTCGCCGTGACCGCGCTGGACGCCCTCGAGGCACTGCCACGCGTAGCGCTGGCTGGAGACGTAGACGTGCTCGTACAGGTGGTGGGGGCTGTAGCGGTAGACGTTCCGCTTGCCGATGAGGTCGCGGCTCGGACCGGGGACCTCTCCGGTCGCGGGGCCGGCGTCGGTGGTCGCGGCCCAGAAGTCCTGCCCGACCTGCGGGGTGCCCTCGACGGCCTCCGCCGCGATGCGGGAGCGGATGACGGTGGCGCGGTGGGTCGTGGTGGAGAACACGACGGTGAGGGCTTCGCGCTCGCGGGTCTCGAAGGGGATGTTCACGAAGACGACGTCGTCGCGCACGCGGACCGCGTCATACGGGTCGCGGCCGGAGGATCCCAGTCCCTCCCACGACACGGAGTCCTCGTCGAAGCGGAGGGCGAGGGCGGTGTCGTCGTCGAGGGTGAGCGTGAGCGTGGTTCCGGCGAGCGTCGTGTTCGGCAGGCGGAACGTGTCGATGCCCGCGGCGAACTCGTCGTACGTGCGCCATTCGTCCAGAGCGGGGTCGGTGGAGATGTCGGTCATGAGGGTCCTGACGTCGCACACGGCGGGGCCTCGTCGCCCCGGGCACCGCGTCGTCGCGATGCGCTTGCCTCATGCTCCGGCCGTGCCGGGGGAGCCCTCAAGCGCACGGAGTCCATCCCGCGCCGAGAGTCAACCGGCGTGCCCTCCCGGGCAAGTCCCGCCCCCGCGCAGCTCCGTCCCCGCGCAGCTCCGTCCCCGCGCAGCTCCGTCCCCGCGCAGC
>NZ_SSDN01000086.1:0-139551 GCF_004794355.1 Microbacterium sp. K36
AGGGCGGCGGCGTCGATGGAGTAGCGCCCCGCGCCCGTGAGGGCGAGCGCGAGGGCCGCGGCGCCGAGCACCGCGACGAACTCGTAGCCGCCGGCCGTCACCCACAGGCCGGCGGGCAGGTGCACGAGCACGAGGGCGACCAGCATGTCGGCCGCGAGCAGGATGCCGACCGGGCGCGTGAGCAGACCGAGGATCAGCAGGATCCCGCCGATGAGTTCGAGGAAAGCCACGACGGGCGCGGCGATCTCGGCGAGCGGGACCCCCATCCCGGCGAAGCTGCCGATGGTGCCGGGGATCGTGAACTCGAAGATCTTCTGAGCGCCGTGGGCGGCGAAGATCGCGCCGACGACGATGCGCAGGACGAGGAGTCCGAGCGACGAGGCGGAGGAGGCGGAGGCTGTGGTGTTCGTCATGAGGAGGTTCTTCCTTCGTGGCAGGACACCCGCGCGGGCGCGGACCAGGGCTCTTGCCCTGGCCCCCACGGTAGGAACCGTTCTTTTCCGTCCGCTGAACGCCTCGACTTCGCGGACGAGGGCGACCTCAGCGGGAGCCGACCTCGTGGAGCATCCGCTCCCGGGCGCCGTCGAGGTGAGCCGAGAGCACCGCGGCGGCGTCCTCCGGGGCTCCCGTGCGCATGACGTCGAGCAGCTTCACGTGATCGTCCGACGACTCGTGCAGGTCTTCGTCGTGATTGATCGTGACCTCGAGCAGGGCCGTGAACGTGGGGAGGTACTGGTTCCAGGCCCCCTCCAGCCGGGGGTGATCGGCGAGGGCGTAGATCTGGGAGTGGAAGTCGAGGTCGGCCGTGACGAAGGCCGCATGGTCACCCGCGTCCGCGGCCTCGGCCATGCGCTGGACGGCGTCGGCCATCGGCTGCCACCGGTCGTCGTCGTCGACCCGCATCGCCCGCAAGAGGGCGAGCTGCTCCAGCGCGCCCCGCAGACTGTAGAGCTGATCGACGTCGTCGCTGGTGAGACCCACGATGTAGACGCCGCGCGGACGCTGCACCTCGACGAGCTTCTCGAAGCTGAGCTGGGTCAGGGCGTCGCGCACGGGACCGCGGCTGACGGCGAACTCCTCGGCGAGGGCCTCTTCGGTGAGGCGGGCCCCCGGTGCGAGCTCCCCCCGGACGATGCGCTGGCGCAGCACGCGCGCGACCTGCGCTCCCAGCGACTCCCCGCGGGTGACGGTCTGCGTCATGGTGACCTCCTGTTAACAGTTGACAGGATACACACCGGGGTGCGCGGTCAGGCTCCGGAGCGCGGACTCCACAGCACGAGTTCCGTCGAGCGACGGATGCGGCGGCCGGTCGGCATGGGCACGACACCCGCGGATCCGGCGGCGAACACCCGCACGCCGGGGCGGTTCTCCCGCTCGGCGCGGAGGGCGCCCTCCAGTGCGACGACACGGTCGCGCAGCATCCGGTTCTCGTCCTCCAGGTCGAGGAGCCGGGCGATCGCGGGGAGACTGACCCCTTCGGAGGAGAGCTGGGCGACCTCGCGCAGCTGCTCGATGTTGCGGTGCGAATAACGACGGGAGCCGCCGGGCGTCCGTCCCGGCACCACGAGGCCGATCCGGTCGTACTGACGGAGGGTCTGGGGGTGCAGGCCGGAGAGCTTGGCGGCTGCGGCGATCGCGAAGACCGGAGTGTCCGCGTCCATCACGCCTTCCTTCCTGATTTCACGTCAGGCCGCCGCGCCAGGTCAGGCAACTCCCTTCCGGAAGCGCCTGACCCGACGCGAAAGCCTGTGCTCGTCAACGGCGGGCTTTCGCCATGAGCTCGGCCCGCGGGTTCTCCTGCGGCTCCAGCTCCTGGAACCGCTCGAGAGCCTCGCGCGCGGCGTCGTCGAGGTGCGTCGGCACCGCGACCTGGAGCTCGGCGAGCAAATCGCCGGTCCCCTTGGCGGTCGCGACACCACGACCCTTGACGCGGAGCACGCGACCGGACGGGGTCCCGGGGGCCACGCGGAGCTTCACCACGTCGCCACCGAGGGTCGGGACCTCGATGGTCGCGCCCAGCGTCGCCTCGGTGAATGTGACCGGGACCACGAGGCGGAGGTTGAGGCCGTCCCGTGTGAAGACCGGGTGCGGACGCACCGTGATCTGCACCACGATGTCTCCGTTCTCCCCGCCATCGGGCGAGGGACGACCACGGCCCCGCAACCGGATCTTCTGTCCGTCGGCGACACCCGCGGGGATCTTCACCTTGAACGGCTTGCCGTCCTCGCCCTGCAGGGTGATGGTCTCGCCCTGCACGGCGGTGCTGAAGTCCAGCGTGGTGCGGGCCGTGACGTCGGCGCCGCGCTGCGGGCCGCCGAAGCCTCGGAAGCCGCCGCTCGGCTGCCCGAACCGGCCACCGCCGAACGAGCTGCCCTGGCCCTGGTTGAACATCGCGAAGATGTCCTCGAAGTCGGCGGTCTGGCCGCGCCCCTGCTGTCCGAACCGGCTGAAGACGTCTTCGAACCCGCCGGCGCCCGAGCCGCTCGCCGTGAAGCGAGCGCCCGAACCCATGGCGCGGATCTCGTCGTACTCCTTGCGCTGCTCGGCGTCGGAGAGCACCGAGTAGGCCTCGCTGATCTCCTTGAACTTGGCCTCGGCCTTCGCATCGCCCTGATTGGAGTCGGGGTGATACTTGCGCGCGAGCTTGCGGTACGTCTTCTTCAGGTCAGCGTCACTGACGTCCTTCGAGACCCCGAGGGTCTTGTAGAAGTCCTTGTCGAACCAATCCTGGCTGGCCATCGATCACCTACTCCGCAGGGACGGCGACGACGACCTTCGCAGGACGCAGCTCGACCTCGCCGAGGCGGTAGCCCACCTCGACGACCTCGAGCACCGTGGTCTTGGAGGTGCCGGGGGTCGGCTGCTGGAAGATCGCCTCGTGACGCTGGGGGTCGAACTCCTCCCCCTTCTCGCCGTAGGCGACCACGCCAAGCCGCTCCACGACCGTACGCACCTTCTCGGCGATCACGGCGAAGGGGCTGCCTTCGACCAGGTCGCCGTGCTGCTCGGCGCGGGCCAGGTCGTCGAGCACAGGGATGAGACCCTTGGCGGCCTCGCCCTTCGCACGCTCGATCTCGATCTGGCGCTGCTCCTCGGTGCGGCGGCGGTAGTTCGCGTACTCGGCCTGCAGGCGCTTGAGGTCGGTCAGCAGGGCGTTCTCGGCGTCGGCGATCGCGGCGTCGCCGGCGGCGGCATCCGCCGTCTGCGCGGCGCCGAGGATGTCCTCGACCGTCAGCCCTTCCTCCGTCTCGGCAGCGGCGTCGACCGGGGTCTCGTCCGAGCCCTCGGTGGCCTTCGCCTCGCGGGAGTCCTGGTTCTGCGGCACGGGGCCGGATGCCTGAGCATCCGACCCCTCCGGAACCTCGTTCTCGTCGAAGTTCTTGTCCGTCATGATTACTTCTTCTCGTCCTCGTCGTCGACGACCTCGGCGTCGATGACGTCCTCCTCGGAGGAGGGGGCGTCACCGGTCGGGGCCTCGCCCTCGGCCGAAGCGCCGGCGGCGTCCGCCTGCGAGGAGGCGTAGATCGCCTCGCCGAGCTTCGACTGGGACTGGTTGAGCTTCTCGAACGCGGTCTTCACGGCCTCGTCGTCGTCGCCGGCCAGTGCCGTCTTGAGCGCATCGACGTCGGCCTTGACCTCGGTCTTCACGTCCTCGGGGAGCTTGTCCTCGTTCTCGGAGATGAGCTTCTCGATGGAGTAGGCGAGGGTCTCGGCCTGGTTGCGGGTCTCCGCGGCCTCACGACGCGCCTTGTCCTCGGCGGCGTGCTCCTCGGCCTCGCGCACCATGCGCTCGATGTCCTCCTTCGACAGCGACGAGCCGCCGGAGATGACGATCGACTTCTCGGTGCCGGTGCCCTTGTCCTTCGCGGACACGTGGACGATGCCGTTGGCGTCGATGTCGAAGGTGACCTCGATCTGCGGGATGCCACGGGGAGCCGGCGCGATGCCGGTCAGCTCGAAGGTGCCGAGCGGCTTGTTGTCGCGCGTGAAGTCACGCTCGCCCTGGAAGACCTGGATCGCGACGGACGGCTGGTTGTCGTCGGCCGTGGTGAAGGTCTCGCTCCGCTTGGTCGGGATGGCCGTGTTGCGCTCGATGAGCTTGGTCATCATGCCACCCTTGGTCTCGATGCCGAGGGAGAGCGGGGTGACGTCGATGAGCAGGACGTCCTTGCGCTCACCCTTGAGGACACCGGCCTGCAGCGCGGCGCCGACGGCGACGACCTCGTCTGGGTTCACACCCTTGTTGGCTTCCTTGCCGGTCTCGCGCTTGACGAGCTCGGCGACGGCGGGCATACGGGTCGAACCACCCACGAGGACGATGTGGTCGATGTCGGACACCTTGATGCCGGCCTCGCGGATGACGTCCTCGAAGGGCTTCTTGGTGCGGTCGAGCAGGTCCTTCGTGAGGTCCTCGAACTTGGCGCGGGTCACGGTCTCGGAGAGCGAGACGGGGCCCGAGTCGGTCAGCGACAGGTACGGGAGGTTGATGCTCGTGGACGTGGAGCTGGAGAGCTCCTTCTTCGCCTGCTCCGCGGCCTCCTTGAGGCGCTGCAGGGCGATCTTGTCACCCGAGACGTCGACGCCCGTGGTCTCCTTGAACTGCTTAATCAGGTAGTCGACGAGACGCTGGTCCCAGTCGTCTCCACCGAGACGGTTGTCACCGGCGGTGGCGCGCACCTGGATCGTGGAGAAGTCGTCGTCCTTGCCCACCTCGAGGAGGGAGACGTCGAACGTTCCGCCACCGAGGTCGAAGACGAGGATGAGCTCGTCCTCCTTGCCCTTGTCGAGGCCGTAGGCCAGGGCAGCCGCGGTCGGCTCGTTGATGATGCGGAGCACGTTGAGGCCCGCGATCTCACCGGCCTCCTTGGTGGCCTGACGCTCGGCGTCGTTGAAGTACGCCGGAACCGTGATGACGGCGTCGGTCACGGTGTCACCAAGGTACGACTCGGCGTCGCGCTTGAGCTTCTGGAGGATGCGCGCGGAGATCTCCTGCGGCGTCCACTTCTTGCCGTCGACGTCGAAGGTCCAGTCGGTGCCCATGTGGCGCTTGACCGAAGCGATCGTCCGGTCGACGTTGGTGACGGCCTGGCGCTTCGCGGTCTCGCCGACGAGCACCTCTCCGTCCTTGGTGAAGGCGACGACCGAAGGGGTCGTGCGGAAGCCCTCGGCGTTGGCGATGACCTTGGGCTCGCCACCCTCGAGGACGCTGACGACGGAGTTGGTGGTTCCGAGGTCGATACCGACAGCACGTGCCATGTGTTCTCTCCTTTGTTGGGAAGTCTGTAGTGGTCTGAAAACCTGCGGCGATCAGGGAAACCTGAGTCGCGATGGCTCAAGTGTACGCCGAGGCCCGAACGCTGTCAAATGAACTTGATATGAACGGGCTCAAGTTTTCCTGCCGGGCCGTCTCATGCCCGCGAGCCGCCATGCTTGACTCTCACACGGTGTCAGACGGGAGAACAGAGACATGTTGTCCATCGGAGCGTTCGCGCAGATCGGCCAGGTGACCCACCGGATGCTCCGGCATTGGGACACGGCCGGGCTGCTCGTGCCCGCCCACGTGGACGAGTCCAGCGGTTACCGCTCCTATGACCCCTCGCAACTCGAGCGGCTGCACCGGATCGTCGCCCTCAGGCAGCTCGGCTTCGGCCTCGACGCCATCTCGTCGATCCTCGCGGAGGGCGTCGACGCCGACCGGATCGCCGCACTGCTGCGCATCCGGCGCGCCGAGGTGGAGCAGGAGCACCGGCTCGCCGCCGCGCGACTCGTCGATGTGGAGCGGCGCCTCCACCTCATCGAGAAGGAGAAGCACATGTCGCAGATCGAGATCGTCCAGAAGCCCCTCCCCGCCGTGCGCCTGGCGGCCGTGCGCACCGTCGTCGCCGAGCAGCCGGCGGTCGCCGAGGTCGTGGGTCCCTCCTTCGACGCCGTGGCCGAGGTCATCGGAGACGAGTGCGGCGCCCTCACCACCCCGATCGCCCAGTACCGGACGCTGCCGGACGGGATGGAGGTCGTCGCCGGATACTCCTACTCCGGCCCCGCCGCCGACGGGATCGAGATCATCGAGCTCCCCGCCGAGGAGGACGCCGTCTGCGGGGTGCACCTCGGCTCGATGGAGCGGATCGCGGAGAGCTGGCACGCCATCCACACCGAGGTGGTCGCGCGCGGCCTCGTGCACGCCGGGCCGTGTCGGGAGCTCTACGTCCGCGCCGTCGGGGACGACCAGTCGGACTGGGTCACCGAACTCCAGCAGCCCGTCGCGCGGCGCTGACGCGGCGCTCGCCCGGGAGGCAGGATGGGGAGATGATCCGCGCCGTGCTCTTCGACCTCGACGGGGTCATCCGTCACTTCGACCACGACCCCACCCTGGAGGCACGGCACGGGCTCGCGGACGGCGCGATCGCCCGCATCGCCTTCTCCGCCCCACTGATCGACGAGGTGACCACGGGACTCCTCACCCGCGAGGAGTGGATCATCCGCGTCGGAGAGGCCGCGGGGTCCGCCGCCGCAGCGCAGGAATGGGGACGCACACCGTTCGCCGCCGACCGGGACGTGCTGGTGCTCGTCGACGCGCTGCGGTCTCACGGGACGATCTGCGCCATCCTCACGAACGGCACCGACACCATCGCCGAGGAGCTTCGCGACAGCGGCATCGACGCGTACTTCGATCGGGTGTTCAACTCCGCCGACATCGGACACGCCAAGCCGGACGTCCAGGCTTTCCGCCATGTGGCCGCGGCCCTCGACCTCCCACCGGAGGAGGTCTTCTTCCTCGACGATTCGCCGGGGAAACTCAGCGGCGCGCGAGCGCTGGGCATGACCACGCACCACTTCACCGGAGTCGCCGCGCTGCGGACTGCCCTCCACGCCGTCGGCGTCCCCGGCGCGGCGGCATCGACGCCGATCCCTTAGGGCATCACGCCCTTCGGAGTCGGGTCACTTGCCCCCGGGCGGGCCGACCAGCAGCAGGATCACGTACAGCGCGACGATGCCCACGACCAGCAGCACCGCGAGCACCCAGGGGCGACGGAGGAACCAGCGCATGAGGCGGTCGTACCAGCGACGGTCGCGCGGGTCGTCGGTCGCGTCGAGCCGCCAGTCGCCCCGGAGTCGACCGGTGCGGTGCAGCCAGATCTCCATCGGGATGGTGGCGTACGGCACGACGGCGCTGAGGACGGCGAGCACGCCGACGCCGGGGTGCCAGCGCTGGTTGAGCGCGACGAGGACGGCGGTCGCGGCGTAGGCGAGGAACACGAAACCGTGGATGCCGCCGCCGACCGTCACCACGACTCCCGGGGCACCGACGGCGCGGGCGATGATCGCGGCGATGAGGAGGGTCCAGGTGATCGCCTCCGCGATCGCGAGGACACGGTACAGGCGGCCAGGGGTGCGGAACACGGAACTCCTCGGGTGGGGTACCCCTCCAGCGTATCCCGCTTCGAATCGCCCACTTGGCCCGATCCGCCGCCGAAATGGAGCAAGGTGAGCGATTCGGAGGGGAATAGGGGGACGGCGGCCGACGTTGCCGAAGGCATGGTGACGGTGGACGCGGATGCGCTGTCCGCTGTGCTCGGCACGGTGGACCTGCGGGTGGGGATCGCCCGCCGCGTGCGGCTGACCCCCGGAGGACTCCTCCCGCTGCCGCCCGGCCGGATCACCCTCGTCTACCTCGCCGACGGCGCCGTGCATGGGCATCCGCCTCTGGGCACGGGCTGCCGCCTCGATGTGGACCGTGCCTCTCAGCAGCTCACGGTCGAGGAGCCAGGGCACCGCGACCGACTCGTGTCCGGCGACGCCTTCCTCCTGCTCCGCGGCGACACCTTCGCACTGGAGGCCGATGCCGACACCACGCTCCTCGTCGTCGACATCGAGCTCGCGGACACCGCCTCTCCCCTCCCCGCGCTCCTGCCGCCCTTCCTCGCGGTGACCGGATTCGACGCGCTGGAGCCGGCCGCCGCCGCCCTCGCCGAGAACATGGGCGTGGTCGATGCGCCCGCGTGCCCGGTGCGCCAGGGAGACCCGTTGATCTGCCGGATGATGGCGACCACCGTGCTGCTCTCGGTCATCCGGGCCTGGGCGGCCAACGGCTGTGCGCCCGCGGGGTGGCCCTCGCTGTCGAAGGACCCCTTCCTCGACCGGGTGGTGGACGCCATCCACGAGCAGCCGGGACGAGACTGGACCGTCGAGCGCCTGGCCGCCGTCGGGGCCATGTCACGCTCGGCCTTCGCGGAGCGGTTCCGTCTCACCGTGGGCCGCTCCCCGGCCGACTACGTCACCGAGGTGCGGATCGACGCCGCGAAGCGGATGCTCCAGGCCGGGCAGTCGGTCTCGAGCGTCTCGCGCGAGCTCGGCTACGCCTCGGACGAGGGCTTCAGCCGCGCCTTCCGCCGCCGGACGGGCATGACCCCGTCCTCCTGGCGCGCCTCGCACTCCCTCGTCCCGGCCTGACCCCGCGACCTCGCCCCTGCCTGGGCGGGCACGGCTTCGGAGACCCGGGGCGACATGCCGGCCCCGGGCCTGAGGGGACGGCGTGTCGTCGGCCTGCTCCGAAGTCGTGCCCGGGCGGCCCGGGGTCAGGAGCGGGAGCTGCGGCGGTTCGAGAGGCCGAAGAGCACGGCACCGGCGAGGAGCGAGACCGCACCGATCGTGTAGACCAGCTCGACGCTCAGCGTGTCGACGAGGAGTCCGCCCACGCCAGCCGCGAGCGTGATCGCCCCCTGGAACCCGACGACCACGAGGCTGCCCCCGGCCTCCAGGCGGTCCGGCATGCGGTGGCCCACCCAAGTGTTCACGACGATCAGCCACGAAGAGAAGAAGAAGCCCCAGAGGAGCACGACCGCGCCGATGCCGATGATCGATCCGGAGAAGAGCACCATCGACAGCACGGCGGCCGAGATCACCAGCGGCGCGAACACCGCGAAGAAGGCGAAGGAGCGGTCGATCACGAGGCCGATGGAGAGGTTGCCGAGGAGGCCTCCGACGCCGAACAGCGCCAGCAGCACGACGATCGTCGAGGCGTCCACGTCCGGGATGCGCTCCAGCGCGAGGCGGACGTAGGTGTAGGCGAGGAAGTGGCCGAGCACGACGAGCACGTGTCCGACCATCCCGAGGCCGATGCCCGGACGCCGCACCGTGTCGACGAGCAGACGCAGGCTCGACGCGCGCTCGGCTGGGACGGTCGGCAGCGCCCACCGCAGGGCCACGGCCAGCACGACCATGAGCACTCCCGCGATCGCGAACACGGCACGCCAGTCGACGACCTCGCTCAGCATGACCCCGAGCGGGACGCCGGCGACCGTGGCGAGCGAGACGCCCGCGGAGGTGAACATGACCCCGCGACCGAGGTGCTCCGGCCCCGCGAGCCGCGCGGCGACCGTGATCGACATCGTCCAGTAGGCGCTGATCGCCGCTCCCAGCAGGAACCGCGCCAGCAGCACGACCACGAGGTTCGGCGCGATGGCGACCACGAGGTTCGACACGGCGGCGGCGAGCGCCATCCACACCAGCAGCGACCGACGGTCCAGACGGGGGAACACGAGGCCGACGGTCGGGGCGACGAAGAGCCCGACGAGCGCGGTGACGGTGACGGTCTGCCCGGCCTGGCCGGGGGTCACCCCGAGGCCGTCCGCCATCTCGGTGAGCACTCCGTTGGGGAGGAACTCGGCGGTCACCAGCAGGAAGCCCATCACCATGAGGGCGATGAGACCTCCGTAGCGGATGCGGTCGCCGCGGGTGGTCGGCAGAGTCGGGACGGGGGCGGTCGTGGTCATGTTTCCAGACTCGCAACGAGGTCGGGCGCGCGCCCGACCGGTCGTCCGCCGCATCCGACCGATCGTCCGGCCCTGGACAACCCCCGGGGGACCCCCTAGGCTCGACGACGCACCGGGATCCGCCCGGGAAGCCCGAGCGAAGGAGGCGATGAGATGAACGCTGTCGTCGTCGTGCTTTTCGCCGACCACCTTCCCTTCGAGGCCACCCGCTCCTGATCGCCGCGTGGCCTCCCTTCCCGGAGCCACACCGTGACCGAATCCCCCGCTTCCTCGGAAGCCGCGTCCTTCGACGCCACCCCCTTCGACGCCCTCGAGACCGCCCTCTCCTTCGCCGAGGTCGAGCCCGGCCCGGACCAGCGCTGGACGACCTGGCCGTCGTCCACCCCCACCGAGCGGGGGCCGGAACCCCGCCCCGCCTGGGTGGTGACCTCCGCCGGCGCCCTGGACACCGAGCTCGGCATCCTGAAGACCGGCAAGGAGGCCGACGTGTTCCTGCTGGAGCGCGCCGTGCCCGACGACCCGACGCAGCGCACCCTCCTCGCCGCCAAGCGCTACAGCGGCATCGAGAACCGGAGCTTCCAGCGCTCCGCCGTCTACACCGAGGGACGCAGCACGCGGAACACCCGCGACACGCGCGCCCTCGCCAAGAAGACCGCCCACGGACGGGAGGTCGCCGCGGCCCAGTGGTCGCTCGCGGAGTTCGAGGCCCTGTGCCGGATGTGGGAGCGCGGTGCCCCGGTCCCCTATCCCGTGCAGGTCAGCGGCACCGAGGTGCTCATGGAGTTCCTCGGCGACGACCGGGGCATCGCGGCACCCCGGCTCGCCCAGGTGCGCGGGTCGAACGCCGAGATGCAGGAGTACTTCACGCAGGTGGTCGAACTCATGCGGGTCTTCGCCGCCGCGGGCTTCGCGCACGGCGACCTCTCCGCCTACAACCTCCTCGTGCACGAGGGGCGGGTGCGGGTGATCGACCTGCCGCAGATCGTCGACGTGATCGCGAATCCGCAGGGCCTCGACCTCCTGCACCGCGACTGCGTCAACGTGTGCGACTGGTTCGCACGGCGACGGGTGGAGTGCGACGCCGAGGCCCTATTCGCGGACCTCCTCGGGACGCTGTTCTGACCCCGGGTGTCAGGAGGCGAGTCGGGCGGCGAGAAGGGTCACCAGCTCGTACACGACGTGGCTCGCGGCGATCCCGGTCATCTGGGCGTGATCGTACGCGGGCGACACCTCCACGACGTCGGCGCCGACGATGTCGCGGTCGCGCAGCGCCCGGAGGATGCGCAGCAGCTCGCGACTCGTGAGCCCTCCCGCCTCGGGGGTCCCGGTGCCTGGCGCGTGCGCGGGGTCGAGCACGTCGATGTCGATCGAGACGTACAGCGGCTTGTCGCCGATGCGGGTGAGGATGCGGTCGATCGCGGCCTCCACCCCGTGCTCCTCGATGTACTCGCTGGAGACGATGGAGAAGCCGAGGCGCTCGTCGTCCTCGAGATCCTGCTTCGAGTACAGGGGTCCGCGGGTGCCGACGTGGCAGCTCGCGGTGAGGTCGATCAGCCCCTCCTCGCTCGCGCGGCGGAAGGGGGTGCCGTGCGTGATGGGGGCCCCGAAGTAGGTGTCCCACGTGTCCAGGTGGGCGTCGAAGTGGAGGACCGCGACGGGTCCGTGCTTCGCGGCCACCGCCCGCAGCAGGGGAAGGGCCACGGTGTGGTCGCCGCCGATCGTGACGAGGCGCTGCACCTGCTCACCGAGCGCCAGCGCCGCGCGCTCGACCTCGGTCACCGCCTCGGTGAGGTCGAACGGGTTCACCGGGATGTCCCCCGCATCCACCACCTGGGCGAGCTGGAACGGCGACACGTCCTGCGCGGGGTTGTAGGGCCGCAGCAGCCGGGACGACTCCCGCACGTGCGACGGGCCGAAGCGGGTGCCGGGGCGGTAGCTCACGCCGGAGTCGAACGGGATGCCGACCACCGCGATGTCGGCGCGCGGCACGTCCTCGATGCGCGGCAGGCGGGCGAAGGTGGCGATGCCGGAGTACCGCGGGTTCACGGAGGCGTCGACGGGGCCGATGTTGTCGGTCATTTCTCGTTCCTGTTCGTCGGGAGGTGTGGGTCTCAGAGGGCGTGCTGCGGGATGTGCACGAGCTGCACCCCGCCGTCGGCGATGGCCGCGCGGATGCTGGGGGCGATGTCGGCGCGCGATGCCGCCCGTCGCCCGGTCGCCCCGAAGGCGGTGGCGAGCGCGGCCCAGTCCGGCTGCACGAGGTCGACGCCGATCGGGGTCATGCCCCGGTCGAGCTCGTTCTGGCGGATCTCCGCGTACCCGCCGTTGTCGACGCACACCACGGTGACGTCGAGGCGCTGCTCGACGGCGGTGACGAGCTCGTTCACGCAGAACATCAGAGCGCCGTCGCCGATGACGGTGACGACCGGGCGTTCGGTCTGCGCGACGGCCGCGCCGATCGCGGCGGGGAGGCCATAACCGAGCGTGGCGTAGGTCGGCGTGTAGAGGAGGGAGTGCGGCTGCTCCTGCCGCAGCACGCTGCCGAGCGCCATGTAGACGATCTGGGAGGAGTCGCCGGCGACGATCGCGTCGGCAGGGAGGGCGTCGGCGATGATCTCGGCGAGCGCGACGGTGTCCGGCGCGGTCTCCCGCGACTCGGCCTCGATCGCGGCCCGCTCGGCCGTGAGGTCACGGGCGGGCCGTGCGGGGTCCGGCAGCAGCGGCAGCAGCACGTCGGTCACGGCGGCGGCATCCCCCGTGAGACCGACCGTCGCGGTGAGGTTCTTGTCCCGCTGCTCCGGAGAGATGTCGACGCGGATCACGGCGCCGCGTGCCTCGAGCCGCGGAGCCCAGAGCTCCGCCTCGCCCAGCTTCGAGCCGACCACGAGCAGCACGTCGGCATCTTCGGCCACAGCCCGTGCGGCGGCGAGGCGCAGGTTCGAGCCGAGCGAGAGCGGGTGCCGTTCGTCGAGCACCGCCTTGCCGTTCAGGGTTGTGAGCACGGGGGCTCCGAGCCGCTCCGCCACCGCGGCAATCTGGTGCGCGGCGTCCACCGCACCCCCACCGGCCACGATCACCGGGCGGCGGGCGGCGGACAGCAGCCGGGCGGCCTCGGCGAGCGCGATCGGATCCCCGGAGACGCGGTCGGGCATCGGGCGCGGCTTCCGGTCCTCCGCGGGCACGGCGGCGGGCGCCTCCAGCACGTCGAGCGGGATCTCGATGTGCACGGGGCGGGGACGGCCGGTGCGGAAGAGGTCGAACGCGTCGTGCACGGCCTGCACCGCCTCCGCCGCGGTCGACACCCGTCGCGACCACTCCGCGATCGCGCCGACCATGGCCGTCGCGTCCTTGGTCTCGTGCAGCGTGCCCACGTCGGCGAACTCCGCCCCGAGCGGCACGCCGGGCGAGAGCACGATGAGGGGTCGCGACTCGCAGAAGGCCGTGCCGATCGCGCTCATCGCGTTCTGGAGCCCGGGGCCCGAGGTCGTGATCACCACGCCGGGGAGCCCGGTCTGCTGCGCCCACCCGTCGGCACCGTACCCCGACCCCTGCTCGTGGCGGTTGGTCACGGCGCGGATGCCGAGGTCGGCGAGGGGCCGATAGAACTCCAGGTTGTGCGTGCCGGGGATGCCGAAGACCGCGGTCACCCCGTAGCCGCGGATGGTCTCCAGGACCGCACGGCCTGCGGTGTCGGCGTACCGGTCGTCTCCGGTGGCGTCGGTGCTCATCGTGTCATCCTCACATCGCGTGCCGACGGACGCCGTCGACCCAGGTCTCACGGACCTCGATCGCCGCGATCTCCTCGGCCGGCACCGTGAGCGGGTCGTCCGAGAGCACCGCGAAGTCGGCGTACTTGCCCGGCTCCAGGGAGCCGAGGTCGTCCTCCCGGCCGATCGAGACCGCGCCCTCGATCGTGTGCGCCCGCAGCGCCGCGGTCGCGGAGATGCGCAGGTCGTCCGGGCCGAGCGTGTGCCCGCGCCGGGTGACCCGGGTGACCGCGGTCTGGATCGCCTCCAGCGGGATGGGCTCGGCGACCGGGGCGTCCGAGGAGATCGTCATGGGCACGCCCGCACGCTCGAACTCCCCGAGCGGGTTGAAGCGCTCACCGGGCGTGCCGATGGCCTCCTCCACGCCCTCGCCCCAGTTGAAGTAGTGCTGCGTCTGGTTCACGGGACGGATGCCGGCGGCCGCCATCCGCTCGATCTGCCCGGGGGTCGGCAGGCCGCAGTGCTCGATGCGGTGCCGGGCGTCCGCATCCGGACGTTCCGCGAGCGCCGCCTCGATCGCCGACACGACCATCTCGATCGCGGTGGGCGACTGGGCGTGGGTCGCGGTCTGCAGTCCAGCCGCGTGCGCCTTGCGGATGAGCTCCGCGTAGTCGGCGGGCTCGTGGTAGAGCTGGCCGGTGCGGCAGGGGTCGCCGACGTAGCCGTCCGGGAAGTACGCGGTCCAGCCGCCCAGCGTGCCGTCGGCGTAGAACTTGATGCCGGCGAAGCTGAGGTGCGCGTTGCCGAACTGCCCGACGAGCCCCATCTCCAGCGCCTCGTCGAGCAGGTGCGACAGCAGGTACATCGACACGCGCAGCTCCAGCCGCCCGGCCTCGGCGAGCCGCAGGTACATGTCGAACTCGCGACGCGTGACCTGACAGTCGCCGATGGAGGTGACCCCGCCCGCGAGGAACCGCTGCGTCGCCGCGTCGAGCTGGCGCAGGTGCTCCTCCGGCTCGTCCGCGAGGTGGAAGTTCGGACCGTGGTGGCCGATCTTCACCCCGTGGACGCCGGTGAGGATGTTGCACGCCGCGTCGGACAGTTCGCCGGTGAGCTCGCCGTCGGCGTCGCGGAAGAACTCGCCGCCGTCCGGGTTCGGGGTGTCCCGGTCGACGCCGTTGAGCTCCAGCGTGTACGAGTTCACCACCCCGCCGTGGCCGGAGGCGTTCATGAGGTACACCTCGCGGTCGGCGGCGACCTCGTCGAGCTCGAAGCGGGTGGGGTGCCGCTTCTCGGCGAGGTTCCGCTGCTCGTAGCCGTAGCCGCGCACCGGGCGCCCGGCGGGGAGATCCGCCGCGGCGGCCTTCAGCAGCGCCACGATCTCCGGGATGCTCCCCGCCTTCTCCGGACCGCAGTCCACCCAGGTCATCATCTGCCCGAACATCAGCGGATGCGCATGCGCGTCCACGAAGCCGGGCACGACCACCGCCTCCCCCAGATCGACGCGTTCCGGGGTGAGTCCGGCCCGCGCCGCCACATCCTCGCACTCCGCCGCCGTGCCGAGGGCGACGATGCGCCCCCGGTCGGTCAGCATCGCGGTGACGGTGGTGTCCGCCGCGTCCGCCGTGTGGATGGCTCGCGCGGTGACGAGGACGGGAGCGGCCTGGGCCGAGCGGTCGAAGGGGGTGAGCTTTCTCATGATGCCTGTTCGCGGTGGTGTCGTGCGGGGGAAGGGTGCCGGTCAGGGCAGGCGGTTCGCCGTGGTGTCGGTCCGGGCGGTGAACGACGCCGTGACCGGGGCCTCGTCGGAGTGCTGCGGCGCGAGACGCGTGCAGATCCCGGCGATGACGGCCATGCCCACGAACATCGCGATCACCGACCAGACGCTGCCGGTCCAGGCGATGAGCTGCGTCGCGAACCAGGGCGAGAATCCGGCCCAGATGGCGGCGCCGACGCCGTACGACAGCGCGATGGACGTGTAGCGCGCCTGCGGACGGAACATC
Organism: Microbacterium sp. K36; assembly: GCF_004794355.1. NCBI lineage: Bacteria > Bacillati > Actinomycetota > Actinomycetes > Micrococcales > Microbacteriaceae > Microbacterium > Microbacterium sp. K36. The sequence goes on from NZ_SSDN01000086.1 coordinate 15,481, forward strand.
TGCGCGAGGATCGCCGCGATCGGGGCGTAGGTCGCGCTCATCGCGATGCGCACGAGCGAGGCGAAGAGGAAGATCAGCGGCTCCACGCGACCGGGCATCAGCAGCAGGAAGGGCGCGAAGGTCAGCACCGAGGTGATCAGGCCGATGTACATCACGTTCTTCCGGCCCCACTTGTCACCGAGCCAAGCGACCGGCAGCGTCACGACGAACTCCACGAACGAGGCCAGAGTCATCGCATCGAGGATGACCTGCTCGCTGATCGCGATGGGCTCGCCCGTCGCGTAGGCGGTGGCGAAGGTGGTGGCGAGGTAGTAGCCGCCGGTGGAGATGGGCAGGATGCCGATGCCGAGGAGGATCGGCTTCCAGTTGACACGGAGGGCGAACGCGAGCGGCATGGACTGCTTGCGGCCCTCGATCTTCTCCTCGAAGACCGGCGACTCCTCGACGCGATACCGGACCCAGAGGCCGACCGCGATCAGCACGATGGACAGCAGGAACGGGATGCGCCAGCCGCCGTCGATGATGAACGTGTCGCCGCCGCGGGCCATGATCGCGAAGATACCGGAGGCGAGGAGGGCGCCGGCCGGGTTGCCGAGCTGGGTGAAGCCGCCGTAGAACGTCTTCGACTTCTCGGGAGCGTGCTCCACGCTCATGAGCACCGCGCCGCCCCATTCGCCGCCGACCGCGAGGCCCTGGATGGCGCGGAGCAGGATGAGGAGGATCGGCGCGAGGATGCCGATGTTCTCGTAGGTCGGCAGGCAGCCGACGAGGACGGTCGCGGCCCCCATCAGCAGCAGCGTGATGACCAGCGAGACACGTCGGCCGAGCTTGTCGCCGATGTGCCCGAAGACGATGCCGCCGAGGGGGCGGACGAGGAAGGCGACCGCGAACGTCGCGAAGGCCGCGGCGGTCTCGGCCAGGGGGTCGTCGCTCGGGAAGAACAGCGGGCCGAAGACGAGGGCGGCGGCCGTGGCGTAGACGTAGAAGTCGTACCACTCGATGGTGGTGCCGACGAAGGCGGCGATGCCGGCGCGGCGTGCGCGGCTGTGGACGCCGCTTCGGGGGGTGGGGGTGATGGTCATGGACCCGCTCCTTCGCGGATGGTGTCGGATAGCGAAGGATGCTACGGACGCGGAGCGCCGCGGGCAAGGGCAGAACTCCAGCGATCCGCGCCATTCACTGGACTTATGTTCACGGCGCCGCGCACTCCGGGCTTTCCGCTCGGTCGAGTAGCCCCCTACGCTGAGGTTCTGCGGGGACGAGCGTGCACTGCGGGGAAATCGACGGAATCGGACAGCACATGGACTTCGACGCGGAACTCATCCGGGCGCTGCAGGAGGACGGCCGCGCCAGCATCCTCTCCCTCGCCGAGCGCGTCGGCCAGTCCCGCGCCGTCGTGGCGGCCCGTCTGCGCACGCTGCTCAGCGACCGCACGGTGCGGGTGGTCGCGGCCGTCGACCCCGTGTTCCTCGGCCAGCACGTGCTCGCCCACGTGTCGATCCGGACCGACGGGGCCGTCGAGGTGGTCGCCGAGCACCTGCGCGACATGTCCGAGACCGTGCTCGTGTCGGCGGTCGGCGGCGCCCACGACATCGTGACGGAGGTGCGGGTGGGCTCGATGTCGGAGCTCCACGACCTGCTCGCGCGCATCCGCGGGAGCGCCGGGGTGCTCGACATCAACACGATCATCTACTCGACCGTGATCAAGGGGTTCTTCGTCTCGGAGTACCACGGCGGCGTGACCCTCGACGGCATCGACGAGGCCCTCATAGAGCACCTGCAGTCCGACGGCCGGATGAGCTTCCGTGCCCTCGGCGAGCAGGTGCGGCTCTCCCCCAGCGCGGTCGCCACGCGGGTGCAGCGGCTCATCGACGCCGGTGTCATCAAGATCAGCGCCGTGGAGGCCCGAGGGCTCGCGCACCGGCAGCTCTCGATGGGCGTGGGCATGACGCTCGGAGACGACGACGAGGCCGTGATCGAGGAGCTGCGGCGGGGGCGCGGAGTCGACTTCGCGGCCCGGACCCTCGGGCGGTTCGATGCCGTCGCGACCCTCGTGGAGCCCTCCGCCGGAGCCCTGTATGCGAGTCTCGAGCGGCTGCGCGCGCTCCCCGGAGTGACCCGGATCGAGGCGTGGCTGCATCTCGCGGTACTCAAGGAGGACTACGCCCGCACCCTCCGCCCCCTCCGCACCGACTGACCCCGTCCCGTCCCCGTCCGGCCCCGTCCCCGTCCGGTCCCGCCCGGGATCAAAACTGCGCCTCGTTCACCCATCCCCGGCACGTTTCTGCACACTCACCGCGAGGGGTTCCCCACGCGGGATGCAAACGGGGCTTCGGAAGCCGCGTGGAGGACCCTTCTTGATCCGGCACCCTCGGCACTTCCACCGGGAAGGGTTCTCGGTGCGGGATGAATATGGGGCGTCGGAAGGCTCGGGGAGGGGCCTTATCGATCCCGGGACCGGGGCGGGACCGGGACCGGGAAGGGGCGGGGGGGTCAGGGGGCGAGGGGGGCGAGGAAGGCACGGCGGACGGCGGCGACGTCGGCGTCCTCGCGCGTGGGGTGCACGCGGTTGAGGAGCAGCACGCCGTAGGCGCCCGTCTCGGGGACGACCGCGAAGCACGTGCCGGTGAAGCCGGTGTGGCCGACCGCATCAAGGTCACCCATCCACGCGGCATCGCGCACGCGCAGACCGATCGCCTGGCCGTAGCCGGCGTCGGCCTGGACGGACGGGGTCGTCATCCCGCGGAACGACTCCCGTGACAGCACTCGCCCGTGCGTCCCCTCGCCCTCATCGCGGAGGAGACGGGCGAGAGCGGCGACGTCCCCCACCGTGCCGAACAGTCCCGCGTGGCCGGCGGGACGGCCGAGTGCATGGGCGAGCTCGTCGTGCACCGCACCGCGCACGTTCCCGCGGTGCGGCTGCGTCTCCGTGGCGACCGCCTGCTCCCGCTCCGGAGCCGCGGTCAGCGACGCGGCGCCGATCCCCGTGGCCACCTCCGCCCAGAGCGCCGCGAGCGGCCGCCCGGAGACCCGTTCCAGACAATCTCCGGCCGCGATGTACCCGACGTCGGAATACAGATGGCGAGCGCCCGGCTCGGCACCGAGCGCCCGACGCCGCACGCGGGCACGCAACTCGTCCCCGCGCAGGCCCTCCCGCCACTCGCGGCCCTCCGCCGGCAGCCCGGAGGTATGGGTGAGGAGGTGCCGGAGGGTGATCCGCTCCGCGCCGGTGCCGCTGCCCACCGGGAGGACGCGCTCGACGGGCTCATCGAGGTCGATCACGCCCGCGTCGACGAGCCGCAGCGCGGCGATGGCGGTGAAGACCTTCGTCAGCGATGCGAGATCGAACAGGTGCGCGGCGGTGAGCGGAGCGGGATCGTCGTGCGCCGGAGACCCGAGGAGCTGCAGCTCTTCCGCGCCCCCGGCGACCGCCCGCACCGACGCCCACGCCGAGCCCGGGGCTCCGTTCACCATGATCCGCCTGCGGCCGTCACTTGCTCATGCCGGAGGTGAGGCCGTTGATGATCTGCTTCGTCGCCAGCAGGAACAGCACCACGAGCGGGATGGTGGCGATCGTGAGTCCGGCGAACAGCTGCGGCCAATCGGTCGAGTACTCCCCGAAGAACCGGGTCAGGCCCACGGGGAGCGTGTACGAGTCGCGGTCGCGCAGCAGGATCAGCGGGTAGAAGAAGTCGTTCCAGACCGGCACGAACCGGAAGACGATCACGGTCGCGAGCGCCGGGCGCACGAGCGGCAGCAGGATCTGCAGGAACGTGCGCAGCGGTCCGGCGCCGTCGATGCGCGCGGCCTCCTCCAGCTCGATCGGCAGCGCCCGGAAGAACACCGTCAGCACGAAGGTGGTGAACGGGATGCCGAGGGCACCGTATACGAGGATGAGGCTGAAGACGTTGCTCGTCATCTTGAGCGCGTCGAGCAGATAGAACAGCGGCAGGATCGCCAGGTGCACCGGCAGCATGAGGCCCGAGAGGAACACGGCCTCGATCCCGCGGAAGAACTTCGCCCTGGCCCGCGCGAAGGCGTAGGCGGCCAGCACCGACACGACCGTCGTGACGATGACCGACCCGACCGTGACGGTGATCGAGTTGACGAAGTACGTGTCGAACGAGGCGGTGATCCACGCGTTCTGGAAGCTCGTGAACGTCGGGGGGACGGGGAGTCCGAGCGGCTCGGTGGCAATCTGCTGCTGCGTGCGCAGAGAGTTGTTGACCATGAGCAGCAGCGGACCGATCGCGACCAGCGCGTATCCCCACAGGAACACGTTGGCGAGGAGCCGGCCCACGAACGGGGTGTCGTTCGTGCGCCGGGAGCGGCGCCGCGGGGCGGAGGGCCGGCCGGAGACGATCGCCTCGGTGGTCGGCTCCTGACGGGTGTCGAGGGCGGTGCTCATCAGAACAGCTTTCGTTCGGCGCGGCGCATCGTCGTCGTGATGACGACGGAGATGACCATGATGAAGATGAACAGGACGGTCGCGAGGGCCGAGGAGACCCCGATGGAGTTCGGGTTCCCGGACTCGAACGCGGTGCGGTAGAACAACAGCATCATCACGTCGGTGGAGCCGGCGGGAGCGCCGTTCGACCCGGCGAGCGCGAACGGGATGGCCATCGCCTCCATGCTGCCGATGAAGGTGAGCACGGTGATGATGCCGATCGTCGGCGTGAGCATCGGGAGGGTGATGTAGCGGAAGCGCTTCGCGGCCGTGGCGCCGTCGAGCGACGCCGCCTCCTCGATCTCCTCGGGGATGCCGCCGAGGGCGGCGCCGTACAGCAGGATCGGGAATCCGATCCACTGCCAGGCGCTGACCAGCACGATGACCCAGATCGCGAGCTGCGGATCGCCGAGCCACGGCAGCGCGAGGCTCTCCAGGCCGACCCCGCGGAGGATCGCGTTCACCGGCCCGAACAGCGGAGACAACATCAGCGACCACAGGTAGCCGATGACCATCGGGCTCACGAGGTAAGGCAGGGCGAAGATCGTCTGGAAGAACCGCTTGGTGCGCTTGCGGCGGTGCAGCAGGGTGGCGATGCCGAGGCCGAGCGAGTTCTGGAAGACCAGGGCGCCGGCGAAGAGCAGCAGGTTGTGGCCGAACGCGTTCCACAGCTCGGACGCGTAGGGCTCCTTGGTGAGGAGCGTGAGGTAGTTGCCGATACCGGCGAACCCACCCTGCTTGGTGCCCTGCCAGTCGAAGAACGAGTAGCTGAGCGCGGCGAGCATCGGGTAGAGGATCAGCACCGCGAAGAGCACGGCGGCCGGGAGCACGAACAGCGCGGCCGTCGGCGTCGACAGCGCAATGCCGGTGCGGGGGCGCCGGCTCTTCGGCGGGCGCACGGGGAGGGTCAGAGCCATGGGGGGGGTCCTTCGCTCGTGGTGGGGCGCCGGATGCGGCGCCCCACCACGCTCGGATCAGGAGGAGGGGGTGAACCAGGTGGAGATGCCCGACTGCAGGTCGGCGCCCAGCTGCTCCGGGGTCTTCTGACCGAGGAACATGGCCTGGATGTCCGGGCCGAGCACCGCGGTGCCGGTCGGGTCGCCGTAGCGGAAGTCGACGAGCAGCAGGTACGGAGCCGGGTTGGCGGTGTACTGCTCGTTCATCTCCTGCATGAGCGGGTCGGAGTACTCCACCCCGGGGAGCGCGGAGAACTGGTCGACCTCGTCGGCGACGAGCTGGCCGAACTCCTTCGTCGTCATCCAGTTGAGCAGCTCGGTGGCCGCCTCCTGGTTCTCGCTGGCCGCGTTGATGCCGAAGCTGCCGTCCGCGTAGCCCGGCGTGACCGCGTGGTCGAGCGCGCTGTCGGGGGACGGCGGGACCTCGTAGACGCCCCACTCGGTGTCGGGCGCGGAGCTCTGGAACGTGGGCAGGTCGAACGAGCCGCCGGGCCACTGCGCCGCCTGGCCCGAGGTGAACTGCAGGACGGCGTCGGCGACGGCGATCGCGTTGACGTTCTTGTCGAGGTACTTCTGCATGTCCTGCACGATCTGCAGAGAGGACACGTAGGCGGGGTCGGTGAAGTCGACGTCGCCGGCGAGCACCTTCTCCTCGAAGTCCGCACCGCCGTAGTGGGCCGAACCGACGATGTCGTGGAACATCGGCAGGACCCAGTCCTCGCGGGCGCCGAGCGCCATGGGGGTGACGCCCTCCTTGAGAAGGGTCTCCTGCAGCTCGATGAACTCGTCCCAGTCGGTGGGCTCCTCGAGGCCCATCTCGTCGAACATGGTCTTGTTGTAGAACATCTGCATGGTCTGGTACGCGAAGGGGACGCCGTAGGTCTTGCCGTCGTCCTTGCCCTGGGCCGCACGCAGGACCGTGGGGTCGAACTGGTCGAGACCGTCGACGATGTCGTCGATCGGCACGATCTGCTCCGACTGGATCGCCGACTGCACGCCGCCGTAGGCGCGCAGCATCGCGATGTCCGGACCGTCGCTGCCCTCGAGGCCGGTGGCGAGGATCTGGTTGTACTCGGTAGGCTGGAAGCCCTCGAACTCGATGGTGACGCCGGGATGGGACTCTTCGTAGGCGTCGAACACGGCCTCCCACTTCGGGGACGACGAGGCCTGCCAGGACCAGATGGTCAGGGTGACATCATCCTGACCATCGCCGCTCGAGGCTGCGGGCGCGCAGCCGGCGACGGCGAGTCCGGCGACCAGGATCCCTCCGGTGAGAGCGAGGCGGACGGGGCGGTTTCGCATGGTGTTCCTCTCGGGTGACGTCTTCGTCGCGGCACGGGGACGATGCCGACACTGCCACTGTGGGCAATCTCTTACAAAAATGCAAGCGTTTCTGAAAATTCCTACCGAGTGCGGACCCGACCTGCCATCATGGGCTCGTGCCGAACAGTGTCGTGACAGCCATCCATCAGCGCCTCTCCGCGCTCACCCCCACGGAGCGCCGCATCGCCGAACGCGTGCTCGCCGAACCGCAGGCGGTCCTGGAGAACTCCATCACCCGCCTCGCCGAGGAGTGCGGGGTGTCGGTCGCCAGCGTCGCCCGCTTCACCCGCAGCCTCGGGTTCCCCGGGTACCCCGACCTGCGGATCGCCCTGGCCGGAGAGCTCACGCGGAGCGCGTCCGAGCGCGAGCGCTTCCAGGTGTCCGCGGGCGATGTGAGCCGCCACGACGACGCCGCGACCACGGTGCGCAAGATCGCCTTCGCGGAGGCCGAGGCCATCGAGCGCACCGCCCGCCAGCTCGACATCGCCGAGCTGGAGCGGTGCGTCGCCGTGGTCCGCGGCGCGCGTCGTATCGACATCTACGGCGCGGCCTCCAGCGGACTCGCCGCGCAGGACCTTGAGCAGAAGCTCCATCGCGCCGGCCTCGTCGCCCAGGCGCGGACCGACCACCACCTCGCCCTCACCGGCGCCGCGCTCCTGGACGATCGGGACGCCGCGATCGCCATCTCGCACTCCGGCCGCACCCTGGAGATCGTGCAGGCGGCCGAGGTGGCCGCCGCCGCCGGCGCCACCACCATCGCCATCACCAACAACCCGCGCTCGCCGCTCGCCCGCGCGTGCGCGCACACCCTCGTCACGGCGGTGTCGGAGTCGACCTTCCGCTCCGGCGCGATGGCCAGCCGCATCGCCCAGCTCACCGTCCTCGACTTCCTCTACACGCGTATCGCTCAGGCCGACTACGACCGGATCTCCGCGAACCTCCAGCGCACGCACGACGCCGTCACCGCTCACAGAATCGATTGATCATGCAGCTCGGAATCGACCGCCTCCTCCACGACGACCTGACGCAGCCGCAGCGGAACCGCCTCCGGGGCGCCCGCCTCGGGATGGTCACGAACGACCTGGCCCTCACCTCGACCCTCGCCCGTGGACGCGCAGGTCTCGCGGACGCCGGCTTCCCGCTCACGCTCCTCTTCGGCCCCGAGCACGGCCTCGACGGCCGGGCCAGGGAGGGAGAGCTGATCGGGGATCTCCGGGACACGCTGACCGGGCTCCCGGTGCGCAGCCTCTACGGCGCGGACGTGCGTCCCGCGGCCGCCGACCTCGCCGACCTCGACGTCGTGCTCGTCGACCTTCCCGACGTGGGCGCGCGTTTCTACACCTACATCTGGACGATGAGCCATGTGCTCGAGGCGTGCGCCGACGCGGGCGTCGCCGTGATGGTGCTCGACCGCCCGAATCCGCTCGGCGGACGCCTGGAGCAAGCCGAGGGGCCGATGCTCGACGAGGCGGCGAACTCGCTCGTCGGGCGGTGGACGATGCCCGTCCGCCATGGTCTGACGATCGGCGAGCTCGCGCGGCACTGGGTGCGCACGCGCCGGATCGACGTGGAGCTGCACGTCGTCGAGGTGCAGGGATGGACGCGCGATCAGACCGCCCTCGGCCGGCAGGAGCTGACCTGGATGCCGCCCTCGCCGAACCTGCCCAGCGCCGCGACCGCCCTGCTATACCCCGGCACGTGTCTGGCCGAGGGCGTGAACGTCTCCGAGGGTCGCAGCACGGCTGTGCCCTTCCGCGTCGTCGGCGCCCCGTTCATCGACGCCGAGGAGTACACGACCGCGTTCGTCGAGCTCGCCCTTCCCGGCGTCACCGCCTCCCCCTACGGCTTCACCCCCCTGGTGCGGGATCACGCCGGCGAGGCCTGCCAGGGGCTCCTCCTGCACGTGACCGACCCGGCCGCCTTCCGGCCGGTGCACACCGGCGTCCGCCTGCTGTCGCTGCTCGCCACCCTCTACCCCGAGGCCCTGGCCGAGCGGGCGCTGGTGCCGATGCCCGGGGAGTCCGACTGGTCCCCTCTGGAGAAGCTGTTCGGGGTCGAGGGCGCCTTCCGCCGGATCACGGCGGGCGAGTGGGACGAGCCGGAGTCGCTCGCGGTGCCGGACTGGCCGGGGCTCGTCGACGCCGACCTCCTCTACCGCTGACCGGCAGCCGCGCGGACGTCAAGGGGATGGCGGCGCGCGCGGCCGCCGCGCAGGATGGCCGGTATGACGGACGACGGCCCCGCGCCCACCGCGGACGGACACCACATCGTCGTGAACGGCCGGCGGTGGCGCGCCACCGATCCGTCGATCCCCGAGAACCTGCGGCAGGAGCTCGTCGACGAGCTCATGGCCGCACGGCGCGCGGTGAAGGCGGCGGAGCCCGACGCCCGCCGTCGCGTGCAGGATGCGAAGACCGCCCTCGGCGAGCGGGGTGCCCCGTGGTGGGAGGAGCCCTCCTCGGCGCAGGCCGAGGAGCGGATCGCCGCGACGATGCGCGCCCTCACCCGGAAGCGCGCGGACTCGTCGATCTGCCCGAGCGACGTCGCCCGCGCCGTCGGCGGCGCGGAGTGGCGCGACCGGATGCCCGACGTGCGCCGCGTCGCCGCCGACCTGGCGTCCCGCGACGTCGTGGTCGTCACGCAGAAGGGCGAGCCGGTCCAGATCACCGACTCCCGGGGTCCCGTCCGGATCCGCCGCGGCCCCGCCCTCTGAACACCCCGGTCGCTCGACGCCGACGGCGCGCCGTCACCGGGCGTTCACCGTCCGCGGCCAGACTTCGACCATGACCTCACCCGATCCCGCGGCGGGCGCCCCCGAGCCCGTGGCGACAGCGAACAGCGGCGCCGTGGCCGTCGTCGGCCTCGATCTGCGCGGAGACACCCCCGCGCCTCGGAAGCAGGTGTACTCCTGGGCGCTGTGGGATTGGGCGACGCAGCCGTTCAACACCGTCATCCTCACGTTCGTCTTCACCGCGCTGTACCTCGTCAGCGCGTCGTTCCTGCCGCCGGAGATCGCCGCCCTCGACCCGAGCGACCCGGTCCGCGTCGCCGCGGAGGCCGACCTCGCCTCCGGTCTCGGACTGGGTTCGACGATCGCCGCCCTGGGCATCCTCCTGCTCGCCCCCGTCCTCGGTCAGCGCGCCGACGCCGCCGGACGACAGAAGCTCTGGCTGGGCATCGGCACCGGCGCTCTCATCCTCTGCATGCTGGGACTGTGGTTCGTGGAGCCGCAGCCGGCCCTGTTCTGGCTCGGCGTCGCGCTGATCTCCGCCGGTTCCGTGTTCGGCGAGATCGCCGCGGTGAACTCCAACGCCATGCTCATCGGCATTGCGAACCCGAAGAACGTCGGCCGCATCTCCGGCCTGGGCTGGGGCTTCGGCTACCTCGGCGGCATCATCGCCCTCGTCATCGTCGTCCTGCTCGACACCTTCGACTGGTTCGGCATGTCCACCGACAACGGCCTCGCGTACCGGCTCATCGCCGTGGGATGCGCGGTCTGGGCGATCGTCTTCAGCATCCCGATCTTCCTCAACGTGCCGGAGCCGTCGCTCGGGCGGCCGGAGCGCAAGGTGGGGTTCTTCCGCTCCTACGTTCTCCTCGTCCAAGACGTGATCGGCCTCTACCGCGACCCGCAGACCCGGTCGACGTTCTGGTACCTGCTCGCCAGCGCCGTGTTCCGCGACGGCCTCGGCGGGGTCTTCGCGTTCGGCGCCATCATCGGCACCGCGGTGTTCCGGTTCGGCACGCAGGACATCATCGTCTTCGGCATCGCCGCGAACCTCGTCGCCGGCGTCTCGACCATCATCGCGGGGCGCCTCGACGATCGCCTCGGCCCCAAGCGGATCATCCTCGGCTCGATCGGATCGATGGTCGTCGCCGGCCTCGCCGTGTTCCTGCTCCGCGACGCCGGGTCGCTCGTGTTCTGGATCGGCGGCCTCGTGCTCTGCGCCTTCGTCGGCCCGGCGCAGGCGGCGGCGCGCTCCTTCCTCGCCCGCGTCACCCCGGCAGGCCGGGAGGGCGAGATCTTCGGTCTCTACGCCACGACCGGCAGGGCCGCGAGCTGGATGGCCTCGGCCGCCTGGACCGTGCTGATCGTCTCGACGAGCCAGACCGCCTACGGGATCCTCGGCATCGTCATCGTGCTCATCATCGGGTTCCTGCTCCTGCTCCCGGTGAAGGCGCCGCGCTGAGCCCGGGCGTCGGACGGGTCGGGCGGGAGTAGCCTGACCCGGTGACCGTCGTCCTCGCCTTCCTCGCCAACATCCTCGTCGCGATCGCGAAGACGGTCGCCGCCGTCATCACCTCGTCCGCGTCGATGGTGGCCGAGGCCGCGCACTCCTGGGCGGACGCGGGGAACGAGATCTTCCTGCTCATCGCCGACCGGCGCGGCGCGAAGACCAAGGACGCCCGGCATCCGCTCGGCTACGGCCGCAACGCGTTCGTCTGGTCCCTCATCGCGGCGTTCGGCATCTTCACCGCGGGCTCGATCGTCTCGATCATGCACGGCATCCAGGAGCTGTCCGACACCGGCCCCGTGGAGAGCCCGGTCGTGGCGTACATCGTGCTCGGCATCGCCTTCGTCCTTGAGGGGGCGTCGTTCACGCAGGCGATGGTCCGCTCCCGTCGGCTGGCCCAGGAGCGCGGATCCTCCACGTGGGACTTCGTGCTGGAGACGAGCGACACCACGCTCCGGGCGGTGTTCTTCGAGGACTCCGCCGCCCTCATCGGCCTCGTGCTGGCGGGCGGATCGATCCTCCTGCATCAGCTCACCGGTGTCGCCGCGTGGGATGCGATCGGGTCGATCCTCGTCGGGATCCTGCTGGGCGTCGTCGCCGTGATCCTGATCGGACGGAACATCGCGTTCCTCGTCGGCACGTCGGTGTCCCCCGCACTGCGCTCGCGGGTGGGCACGGCCCTCCTCGGCATGGACGACATCGAGCGGGTCACCTACCTGCACATCGAGTACGTGGGGCCGAACCGGCTGTTCCTCGTCGCCGAGGTCGACCTCGCGGGCGATGCACGCGAGCACGATGTGGCCCGTCGGCTGCGGGAGGTGGAGCGGCGGATCGAGGCGCACGACGCGGTCGAGACCGTCGTGCTGTCCCTCTCGGTGGACGACGAGCCCTCGCTGGACTTCGCCCGCGCGTGAGGCCGGTCAGGCGCGCCAGTTGTCGGCGAGCTTGGTGAGCAGCCGCGCGAGCTCCGTGCGCTCCTCCGGGGTGAACGACTCGAGCGCGCGGCCGAGCAGCTCGCGGCGTTCGCCCCGCATCCCGCGAGCGAGCCGGCGCCCCTCGTCGGTCAGCGCGATGCGGGTGCGGCGGGCGTCGTCCGGATCGGCCTCGCGCCGCACGAACCCGGCCTGCACGCCCTGCTGCACGAGCCGGGATGCCCGCGGCTGATCCACGCCGATCGCCTGCCCGAGCGCACTCACGCTGAGGGGTTCCGGCGCGGCGGCGAGGGCTTCGAGCATGCGGAGACGGGCCGGTCCGCCGAGGCGGCCGCCGTCGGCCATCCACGGCGGCATCCCCGGGTGACCGCGGTGGTGGGCGAAGTGCTCACGCGGGTCTCCGTGGGGCCCGTGCCCGTGTGCACCGCGGGGCCCGCCGTGCTCGCGGCCGCCGGGTCCGGGTCGACGTCCGCGCAGTCGGGAGAGCGCCTGCGCGATCGCTTCGGCGGCGTCGGGGGACGCGGGGTCGATCGGATCGGTGGCCATGTCCCGATTTTACATGCAGCTTGACATGCGTTTACTTTCCATGTCACACTGCATGTACATGCACAGTGACATTGATATGTCGGATGACATCCGTCATCGGTGCACCACAGACCACGAAGGATCACCATGAACACCACTGCAGACAGCACTTCTGACAACACCTCCCGCCCGTTCGGTTTCTGGCTCAAGGCCGTCGACCGCCTGATGGCACAGGACTTCGCCACCGCTTTCGCCGCGGAGGGCGCGACCCGCCGCGACTGGCGGCTGCTGAACGTCGTCGACGGGTCGGTCCCCGCGCGCCGCCCGCTGAACGCGCACAAGCTGCACGATCTCGTCGACCGCGGCTGGGTCGAGGTGGACGGCGACGGATGGGCGCTGACCGACGAGGGCCGCGCGGCGAAGGAGCGCCTCGGCGCCACCGTCGACGGCATCCGCGCGAAGGTCGCCGGCGCGGTCTCCGACGAGGAGATGGCGACGACCCTCGCGGCGCTCGAGAAGATCGCCCGCGCCTTCGGGTGGGACGAGGAGACGCCTCTCCCCCGGAAGCAGCGCCCCGGGTTCGGCCCCCGGCACGGCTTCGGCCGCCGGCACGGCTTCGTGCACGGGCACGGCTTTGGTCGCGGGGAGGGCTTCGAGCCCCGGCACGGCTTCGGCCCCGGGGACTTCGAGCCCCGGCACGGCTTCGAGCCCCGGCACGGCTTCGACCCCCGGCACGACGGCGACGAGGAAGGCGGGTACCGCGGACGCGGTCACCACGACGGTCACGACCACCGCGACCACGGTCACGCACACCGCGGCCACGGCCACGGCCACGGCCACGGCCATCGGGCGCAGCGGATGGCCGAGCGCGCATTCGAGCGCGGCTTCGACGCCGGATTCCGCCACGGCCACGCCGCCTGACCTCACCTCCTCGAAGCGCCCCACCGGAACCCCGGCTGGGGCGCTTCCGCGTGCCGCGCCACCCCCTCCGGGATCACTTCCGCCCCTCCCGAGCGCACTCGAGGCACGTCTTCGATCCCCCACCCGCACCCCAGCCCGACCCGAGCCGAGGACGCAGGCGAAGCGCCCTGAGCCGAGACGGGATCAGAGTCGCGCCTCCTAAGCCGTTCCGAGGCACGTTCTCGATCCCCCCTCGCGGCGACGCGCGCACCCACTCTTCGGACGGGATCAGATTCACCCCTCCCGAGCGCCTCAGCGGCACATTTTCAATCCCGCACGGTCATCCAGGCAGAGGGCGAGGAACGAGGCGTCCGGTGGAAACACAAGGGCCCGAGGTAGTGAGGCGACGGGGCGTCATGGTGTCTCCTCGGTGGATCCGGCTGCGAAGGCGGGTGCGCGGATCAAGAACGACCCTTCCGACGGACCCCGCGGCCCGATTCTCATCCCGCACGCAAGGAGGGCAGGGTCCGACCATCGGACGGGATCGAAAACGACCCTTCCGACGGACCCCGCGGCCCCTTTCTCATTCCGCACGCAAGGAGGGCAGGGCCCGACCGACGGGCGGGATCAGAAACGGGCCTTCGAAGCGGGATTGCGGTGCATTCGTGATCCCGCAGCCGGGGGACCGGGCGCGGGGCCCCGCACGCGGGATGGGGCTACAGGTCGAGGAGGGCGAGGGCGGTGTCGGGGCCGCCCGCGTCACGGAGGCGTGAGCGCATCGCGGCCGCCGCAAGCGCATACGGCTTGTCGCTCCGCAGGAGGAGCGACCGCGCGTTGGCCTGCTCATTGAGGGCGACGAGCTCGAACGCCAGCACCTCGACGTCGGCCGCGCCGACCTCCCCCTCCGCGGCCGCGAACCGCAGCTGGGCCTCGATGTATCCGTACCAGTCGACGAGGGCTGCCCGCACGGCATCGCTCACGGGACCGGGCTTGGAGTCGACGTCCGCCGCGGTCGCCGCGAAGAAGCAGCCGCCGGTGAAGACGCGGTCCTTCGAGTAGACCAAGGCATTGTGGAGGAGCGCGGCCAGGCGGTGCGCTCCCCTCGGCTGGGCCCGGGCGGGCTCGATGATCCGCTCGACGAAGATGTCCCGAGCGGCGGCGACCGTCGCGAGCTGCAGACCCTCCTTGCTCTGGAACAGCGTCGCGATGCTGCTCTTGCTCGACCCCGAGGCGGTCGCGAGGCGTCCGATCGTCACGCCGTCCAGACCCTCGACGGAGGCGAGGTCGGTCGCACTCTCCAGCACGATGCGGCGGGAGGCGTCGCCGCGCGCCCGCCGACCGTCCAGCATCACAGCATCCATCATGCCCCTAGTATACGAACGATCGTTCGCCTACTATACGGATGATCGTTCGTATAGTTCGGTGAAGGAGCCTCCATGCCGTCCGCGTCCACTCTTCTCGTCCGCACCCTCCCGGCTGTGGGACGCCTCTCCCCCCGCCTCGCCGGAGATCTCGCCTACCGACTGTTCTTCTCCACCCGCCCACGGATGGCCGTGCGTGCCGCCGACGTCGCCACCCACGACGACGCCCGCCGCGGGACGCTCCTCGTGCGCGGCACCCCCGTCACGACCTACACGTGGGGCACGGGTCCGCGCACCGTGCTGCTCCTGCACGGCTGGCGGGGCCGCGCCTCGCAGTTCGCCCCGCTCGTGCGGGAACTCGTCGCCGAGGGATTCCGGGTCGTCGCCTTCGATGCCCCGGCGCACGGCTCCTCCGGCGGGCGGCACACCGATATCCGCGACTGGGTCGATGCCGCGGAGCAGCTGGACCGCACCCACGGCCCCTTCTCCGCTCTCATCGGACACTCCTTCGGCGGGCTCGCGGCGCTGACCGTCGCCCGGTCGTCCGGCTCGGTCCCCGCCGTCGCCGTCGTCGCCGGGGCCGCCGCACCCGAGGCGTTCCTCGCCCAGTTCGTCCGTGACCTCCGGCTCGACCCCGCCACCGCAGGCCGACTCCGCACCCGCTTCCACCGCCGCCTCCGGCTTGATCCCGCCACCGCCACCGAACGGTACGACGCGGCCGCCCATCCACTTCCCACCGGCACCGCACTGCTCGTCGTGCACGACCGGAGCGACCGCCGGATGCCCGACCACGACGCCCTCCGGCTGCATGCCGCCCATCCCGGCCGCTCCCGTCTCGTCCGTACGGTGGGTCTCGGTCATACGAGAGTGCTGTCGGCCGATCCGACCCTCGACGCGGTGGTCGCTCTCGTGACCGGCGGGCTCGACGCCGTCGATGCGCTCGGCACCGCGACGGGACGAGCCGCCACCGACGCTGCACCGGCCGACCCGCCTGCCGCCCTTCGGAGACCTACACCCGGGTCGGCAGGAAGCCCGCGCCCGGGTCGGCGGCCGCGAACGGCAGCCCGACAGTGGTGATCAGCACGACGAGCGTCACCACGGCCGCCGCGAGCAGGAGGAAGAGCACGACGAAGACGACGACCGCGAGCATCCGGTAGCTGCCGGTATCGGCGACCTCCGGGGCGATCGATCGCTGCGCCCAGTCGTCCGCAGCCGCGGCGGGCTGCTCGCCCTGGAGGATCGCGGGCGTCGGACGGGATCGCTCCGAGCGACGGGTCGGTGCCGGAAGCGCATCGCCTGCGGCTTCGGGTGCGGCCAGCAACCCCTCCGGGATCGGCGTCTCCGGCGGTGGAGGCGGGATCACGGCGTCTGCCGGCGGGATCACCGCGTCGGCGGGAGCGATCTCCGGCCCCGAAGCATCCGGCGGCGCCGCCCCCTCGGGCACCGCAGACTCGTCGGAACCCGTCCCGCTCGCGTCGCTCATGTCAGCCTCCGACGGCTCCGATGTCGGTCACTCCCACGTCGGTGCGGTGGAAGTTCTGGAACGAACGGGACGCCGTCGGACCCCGCTGACCCTGGTAGCGGTTGCCGTAGGGGCCGGAGCCGTACGGGTTCTCCGCCGGCGAGGTGAGCCGGAAGAAGCAGAGCTGCCCGATCTTCATGCCGGGCCACAGCTTGATCGGCAGCGTCGCCACGTTCGCGAGCTCCAGCGTCACATGCCCGGAGAAGCCCGGGTCGATGAAGCCGGCGGTCGAGTGGGTGATGAGCCCGAGGCGACCGAGCGACGACTTCCCCTCCAGCCGCGCGGCGATGTCGTCCGGCAGGGTGACCTGCTCGAACGTGGCCCCCAGCGCGAACTCGCCGGGGTGGAGGATGAAGGGCTCGTCCGGGTCGACCTCGATCAGCCGCGTGAGCTCTGGCTGGTCGGCCGAGGGATCGATGAACGGGTACTTGTGATTGTCGAAGAGGCGGAAGTAGCGGTCCAGTCGCACATCGATGCTCGACGGCTGGATCATCTCCGGCGCATGCGGTTCCAGGCCGACGCGGCCGGAGGCGAGTTCTGCTCTGATGTCGCGATCGCTGAGAAGCACGGCACAAGCCTAGTCATGAGCGACCCGCGCTTTGGCCATCCGGCCCGCGGCAGGTAGGCTTGCTCCACCTGCTCTCGGGCGGGTGCGGGGCTGTAGTTCAATGGTAGAACTTCTGCTTCCCAAGCAGACAGCGCGGGTTCGATTCCCGTCAGCCCCTCCATATGTGATTTCCACAGCTGATCCGGACATCCCGGAGATACTCCAGACCGGAGCTCGCCTCCTGCGCTCCCGCGGTTGCCCGCTTGTTGCGTCGATCCTCCCTGATGACGCTGATGATGCTGACGGTCGTCGCGATGAGCAGCAGGGTCTGGAAGGTGGCCTGGAATGGGTCAGGGTTCTCGGAGGAGTGAGCTTGCGGCAGGGGGGCATCCAGGGTCCCGCGCCCGAGGCGAGGTAGGGGACATCGCCGAGCTACGAGCGATGCCGCGAAGAACGCCGCATCGTGCCGCAAGGTACGGGCCACTCCCGGACGGATGGTTCGTCGCCGAATCGCGACCCTGCCGTTCCGACCCCGACGTTCCGTGGCGGGGCTCCGGGTGTACCCGTTCTCAGGCAGACTGCCGGCCGGAGGCCGAGTTCATCCCGATGTCCGACGGCACCTGGAATAAGAATGCGCCGTGGTGGTCATCCGGCCCAGGGATCACAGCAGTTCGGCCACCAGCTGCTGAATGCGCGCGCGGATGTCGTCGCGGATGGGGCGGACTGCGTCGATTTCCTGTCCGGCCGGGTCCTCGAGCTTCCAGTCCTCGTAGCGCTTGCCCGGGAAGAACGGGCAAGCGTCGCCGCATCCCATCGTGATGACGACGTCAGATGCCTGCACGGCTTCGGTTGTGAGCACCTTGGGTTGCTCGGCAGTGATGTCGATGCCGAGCTCGCTCATGGCCTCCACGGCAATCGGGTTGATCTGGTCGGCTGGCATGGAGCCAGCGGAGCGCACTTCGATGCGGTCGCCGGCGATGTCACGGAGGAAACCGGCGGCCATCTGTGAGCGTCCGGCGTTGTGGACGCAGACGAAGAGGACCGAGGGCTTGGTGCTCGTGGTCGTGTCAGTCATTGGTGCTCCTGGTGAGAGGCGTGGTCAGTGGACGAGGTCGTCGACGAGTGCGCGAACGCGTTGGGCGATCTCGTCGCGGATTGCCTCGACGCCTTCGCGGGAGGCGAGGGCGGGATCGCCGACCGCCCAGTCGTCATAGCGGACGCCGGGAATGATGGGGCAGACGTCGCCGCACCCCATGGTGATGACGACGTCGGCCGCGCGGACGGCATCGTCGGTGAGCGGCTTGGGGAATCGCTCAGCAGCCCGGTCACCTTCGATCTCCGCAAGGAGCGAGCGGACGTGGGGGTGCACGACGTCGGCGGGAGCGGAACCGGCGGAGCGCGCGACGACCTTGCCGGGGGCGAACTGGTTGAGGAGTGCGGCGGCGAGCTGCGACCGTCCCGCATTGGCGACGCAGACGAACAGCACTTGCGGGAGAGCGGAGTCGCGGTCTCGGGTCAAGTCCGCGAGCCGTTGCCGCGCGAAGCGCTCAGTGAGAGGGATGAGCGTCGAGGTGACGCGGGCGGTCCGCGCGAGCGCGGTGTAAGACTCTCGGACGGTCGTGAGGACGACATCTGGGTCGAGCTCGGGCACTTCTGCCGCGAGTTCTTCGGCGAGGCGGGTCACGCGCGCGTCGAAGTCCGGCCGTAGCGGGCTTTCTTCGTCGACGGTTCCGGGCGCGACCGAGGCCGGCGCGAAGGAGTCCAGCAGCGCAGTCACGGCGCTGCGCCGGCTCGGGTTGATGCGATACCAGACCCAGGTTCCGCGTCGCTCGGATGTGAGCACGTCGACGTCCTTGAGCACCTTCAGGTGGTGCGACACGGTGGGCTGGGACACGTCAGCGAGCTCGGCGAGATCGCACACGCAGGATTCTCCTCGCGGGTCGGAGGCGATGGCCGACAGCATCCGTAGGCGCAGCGGATCCGACAGCGCCTTCAGCGTGGCGGCGACTGTGGACGCTGCTTCCAGCCCGATGGCGTGCGTCGCGACCGGACTGCACGTGTCGATGTCAGTCGTTGCAGTGACGTTCATGACTGCATCCTCTCAGCGGTGTACGGGTCGGTGTGGAACCAGCGGCGGGCCGCCCAGAGGGAGACGTACACGAGCCCGACGAGAACCGGGACTTCGATCAGCGGGCCGACGACTCCGGCGAGGGCCTGACCGGAGGTCGCTCCGAAGGTGCCGATGGCGACGGCGATGGCGAGCTCGAAGTTGTTGCCGGCCGCCGTGAACGCCAAGGTCGATGAGCGGGCGTAGCCGAGCCCGAGTGCTTTCCCGGTGAGCAGGCCGATGAACCACATGACCGCGAAGTAGGCCAGCAGCGGGAGCGCGATCCGCGCGACGTCCCACGGTCGGCTGGTGACCTGTTCCCCCTGGAGAGCGAAGAGCAGCACGATGGTGAAGAGCAGCCCGTAGAGGGCCCAGGGGCCGATCTTCGGCAGGAAGCGGTCTTCATACCAGTCGCGTCCCTTCGCACGCTCTCCGATGAGGCGAGAAACGAAGCCGGCGATCAGAGGGATGCCGAGGAAGATCAGGACGTTGAGTGCGATCTGCCAGACCGAGATCTCCAGGCCTTGCGAGTCGAGCCCGAGCCAGCCGGGAAGGACGGTCAGGTAGAACCATCCGAGCAGCGAGAATGCGACGACCTGGAAGACCGAGTTGATGGCGACCAGAACAGCTGCCGCCTCCCGGTCACCGCAGGCGAGGTCATTCCAGATCACGACCATGGCGATGCAGCGCGCGAGCCCCACGATGATGAGTCCCGTGCGGTACTCGGGCAGATCGGGGAGGAACGCCCAGGCGAGGACGAACATCAACGCGGGCCCGACGAGCCAGTTGAGCACCAGCGACGAGATGAGCAGTCTCTTGTCACCGGTGACCGCGGCGACTTTGTCGTAGCGGACCTTCGCGAGGACCGGATACATCATCACCAACAGGCCGAGCGCGATGGGAATGGAGATCCCCCCGAGTTCGAGACCGGCCAGGAGATCGGAGACGCCGGGGATGAAGCGGCCGACGAGGATGCCGCCGACCATGGCGAGGCCGATCCAGAGTGGCAGCCACCGGTCAAGGGTGGACAGACGCCGAGTGGTCGAGGCGGTGGTGGGCACGGTTACGGTGCTCATACGAGGGCCTCCTCTGCGGCGGTGTCAGCCTCGATGGGTGCGGGTTCGTCAAGCGCGGCGAGGTAGTGCTGGGCGTCCTGAGCCGCGGCGCATCCGGTGCCCGCTGCAGTGATTGCCTGACGGTACGTGTGATCCACCAGGTCGCCAGCAGCGAAGACTCCCGACACGTTCGTGCGGGTGGAGGGGTGGTCGACGAGGACATATCCATCGGCGTCGGTATCGACGAGCCCGGTGACGATCTCGGAGCGCGGGTCGTGGCCGATGGCGACGAACACTCCAGTAGCGAGCAGTTCCCGCTCCGCACCGGTGACGGTGTCGCGGAGTGTGACCGCTTCGACCTTCTCGCCGCCGACGAGGCCCCCGACTTCCGTGCTCCAGGCGACCTCGATCTTCGGGTGGTCGAGGACACGCTGGGCCATGATCTTCGATGCGCGGAACTCGCCGCGGCGGTGCACGACAGTCACCTTCGATGCGAAGCGGGTGAGGAACAGCGCCTCCTCCATCGCGGAATCCCCGCCGCCGACGACGACGATCTCCTGGTCACGGAAGAAGAAGCCGTCGCACGTGGCGCACCAGGACACACCGCGGCCGGTGAGGCGCTCCTCGTCTGGCAGTCCGAGCTTGCGATAGGCGGAGCCCATTGTGAGAATGACGGAGCGAGCGTGGATGGTGTCCCCCGCGCCGGTCTCGATGGTCTTGGTGCGCCCGTCGAGGTCGACCCGGATCGCGTCGTCGAGGAGGATGCGGGCACCGAAACGCTCCGCCTGCAGG
This sequence comes from Microbacterium sp. K36, assembly GCF_004794355.1. NCBI lineage: Bacteria > Bacillati > Actinomycetota > Actinomycetes > Micrococcales > Microbacteriaceae > Microbacterium > Microbacterium sp. K36. The sequence continues at coordinate 36,183 of NZ_SSDN01000086.1, forward strand.
CGCATCGACTCCATCAGCTCGGGCCCCTGGACGCCGTCGACGAATCCAGGGAAGTTCTCGACCTCGGTCGTCGTCATCAGCGCACCACCCGCGGTCACGGAACCGGCAAGCACCACGGGCGCGAGGCCTGCACGCGCGGCGTAGACGGCCGCCGTGTACCCTGCGGGCCCGGATCCGACGATCACGAGCTCAGCTTCTTGTATCGACATGCGTCTATATTGACACTCATCGATTCCAGCGGCAAGCCTTGCGTGACTACGCTTCCCCTTTTGCCGACTCGCGTTCGAGATCCTCGAGAACCTCGAAGGGGGACTCGACATCTCCACGCCACGCTTCGATTCCCTCGCGAACTGCGAGGACAGCGACAATGAGCGCGGCGACAGAATCGGCCCACCACCAGCCGAACAGAGCATTGAGAATGAGGCCTATGAACACCGCTCCTGAAAGGTAGACGCAGAGGATCAGTTGCTTTGCGTCGGCCATCACGCTCGTCGACTCAAGCTCCCGTCCGGTGCGAACCTCAAACCATGCGAGGAGCGGCATGATGAGCAGGCTCAGCGCAGTGAGGCCCAGTCCGAGAGGACTGCGTTCTGGACCTTCCTGGCCAACCAAGCTCATCACTGCATCGACAGTCACGTAAGCCGCCAAAGCGAAAAACGCCAGGCCTATCGCACGCACGGTGACCTTCTCCCAGCGCTCGGGGTCCTTCCTCGTGAACTGCCAGGCGATCGCGGCGGCCGATAGGACTTCGACCACCGAGTCGAGGCCGAAACCGACAAGAGCCGCCGAGGAGGCGAGCGCACCCGCCCAAATCGCGACTATCGCTTCAACGACGTTGTACGAGATCGTGAACGCGACGATGAAGCGGACCCGACGATGGAGCTTTGACCGCCGGGCGACCGCTACCGAAGCGCTCACGAGTCCGCACTCTGCGCGCAGCATCCCGACACTTCACAAGAGGCATCTTCACACGGTGCACTCTCGTCAACAGCCAACGTCACGTCGAGCAGCCTCTTGAGGGCTGCTGCCAGATGCGGGTCGGCGATCTCATAGCGCGTCTGGCGACCTTCCGGTTCCGCGACGACGATCCCGCAGTCGCGCAGGCACGTGAGGTGATTCGACACGTTCGAGCGAGAGAGTTCCAGCGACCGAGAGAGCACTGCGGGGTAGCTCGGCGCATCAAGCAACGACATCAGTATGCGAGAACGTGTGGGGTCAGCCATGGCGCGGCCGAGTCGATTCATCACATCGAGGCGCGAAGCAATAGTCAGCACGCAATGACTATACATCGCTTGCTGACCATTCCCAGGCCCGCCGCCCAGCGGTACGAGCCAGAGGTTTACGCGCCGAGCACGTTCAGACTCGATTGGCTACGAGATGACGGTGACGGGCCGTGCACCGATCTGGATGGTTGATGGCGCCGCACAGCAGCTGCCCGCGTTGGCGTCGAAGTCGCCGGCACCCCCGCACACGCCGGTGTCGGGGAGGACGAGTTCGCTGCGCCCAGCGGCTTCATGATCTCCCGCGAGGTGCGCGGCGACACTCCGCACCTGCTCGAATCCGGTCAACGCGAGGAAGGTCGGCGCCCGGCCGTACGACTTCGCCCCGACGATGAAGAACCCCTGCTCCGGTTGCGCGAGCTCACTAGCACCCGTGGCGGACACGGATCCGCAGGAGTGGATGTTCGGGTCGATCTCGGACGCGATTCCTGCAACCGCTTCGAGCGCCGGATCGAGGTTGATCCGCAGTTCGCGCAGGATCCCGGTGTCCGGCCGGAAGCCCGTGAGCGCGAACACGCGCCCGACACCCGTCACCTCGCGCCCGTCCTCAGCGACCACCGCGAGACTGTCAGCAGCCTGCCGGAACTCGGCAACACGGAATCCGGTCACCAGATCCACGACGCCTTCGTCGACCAGCTTGCGTGCGCGCGAGCCGAGCGCGGCACGCTCGGGAAGTTCGTCCCCGGCGCCGCCCCCGAAGACGTTCGCCGCGCTCCCTCGACGGAGCACCCAGGTGACGCGGGTACCAGGGGCCCGACGCGCCAAATCGCTCAGTCGCAGAACCGCGTGCGCGGCAGAGTGCCCCGCACCCACGACGACCACGTGCGAACCAGCGAGCCCTGACACATCGACCGGGATGCGGTACGAGATCCGGTCGGATGCCGCGGCTTCCCCAAGCGCAGGATAGCCATCCGCGCCCGCTGGATTCGGAAGCGTCCAAGTACCACTCGCGTCGATGACGGCGCGAGCGAGGACCCGAGACTCCTGCCCATCAGCGCCGACCGCGTGCACGACGAAAGGCTGGCCCTTTCGCCCGCCGTCGACCACCTTGTCACGACCTTGACGAGCGACTCCCGTAACGGTGGTCGCGTAGTGAACCCGCTCACCCAAGGCATCCGCCAGGGGCGCGAGGTATCTGTCCACCCATTCGGCGCCGGTCGGGTATCCCGAGTCGGGTGCGGTCCATCCGGTCGATTCAAGAAGACGACGTGCCGCGGCGTCAGTGAGCTCCGGCCACGCCGAGAAGAGGCGCACATGCCCCCACTCGGCAACCGCAGCAGCAGGCCCCTGCCCGCGCTCAATGACGATCACGTTCTCGTCGCGTTCGACAAGGTGCGCCGCTGCAGCGAGACCCTGCGGGCCGGCTCCGATGACGACGACAGGAAGCTCGGACATCACATCTCCTCAGATTGACAAACATCAATATCAAGACTGTCATACATCTATCGATGATTGTCAATACGTGCCAAAATAGCTCCGTGAGCTTGCCAACGACAATCGAAGCGACCAGCTGCTGCGTTCCGCCCATAGCGCCGTCGATGACCGTCGCGGACGCTGAACGCGTCGCCAAAGTCTTCAAGGCGCTCGGCGATCCGACGCGGGTCCGGCTCTTGTCTCTCATCGCCGCCGGAGCCGGCGGGGAAGCGTGCATCTGCGACCTGACCGAACCCGTGGGACTCTCACAGGGCACGGTGTCCCATCACATGAAACTACTCGTGGAAGCGGGACTGGTCACGCGTGAGCAACGCGGCAAGTGGGCCTACTTCGCTCTGGACGCCGAGGCGATGGATGCTGCCGCCAGTGCGCTCCGCGCGGTGTGACCAGCGCACCGAGCAGGCCGGAGCCAGCTCTTCGTGATGCCCGCCCGAGCGGGCGGGCGCCCGACCGGCATCCATCGAAAGAGGGAGACTTCCCTCCATCGTCTTGACGATGTCGCCGCCCGGCGCTCCTGGTGGAGTGACGGGTATGGCAGATTCTCGCGCTCTTCGGCGCTTTCCCGAGTGGATGACCTCCCGTGGCGGAGCGTGGATCACGCTCGGAGCGGTCCTCCTGATCATGATGACTCTCTTCGGCCTGTTCGGGTCGGCGAAGGCACCCGCCGGCAACGAGCAGGCCCCCGCGGGGTCGGAGTCGGCGCACACGAGCGACCTGCTGGCCGAGTTCCCGAACGCGGATCGGCAGTCCGTGATCGTGGTCGCGTCACGCGACGACGGCGCGACGCTCTCGGCAGAGGACGTCACCGCCCTCGAAGGTCTCCTCCCGGTGCTCGACGCGCACGCGGACGCGGATCCGACCGGGCCTCTCGTGAGCGAGGACGAGAAGGCCGCGGTTCTCGTGACGCCGATCGCGGTCGGCCAGACGAGCACCGACACCGCCTCGGTGATCGCGGCGCTCCGCGCCGACATCGACGAGCACGCACCGGACGGGATGACGCTACTCGTGACCGGCGGTCCGGCGTTCGGCGCCGATATCGCCGCCTCCTTCGAAGGCGCCGACTTCACCCTGCTCCTCGTGACCGTCCTGATCGTCGCCGTGCTCCTCATCGTCACGTACCGGTCACCGGTGCTGTGGCTGCTGCCGCTCGCCGCCGTCGGCCTGGCCGACGGACTCGCCGGGCGACTGACCGCGGCTGCCGGTTCCGCGTGGGACCTGCAGTTCGATGCCGGGATCATCAGCGTCCTCGTCTTCGGCGCCGGGACCAACTACGCCCTGCTCCTGATCTCGAGATATCGGGAGGAGCTCACCACCACGACGAACCACCGCCGCGCGCTCAGCACGGCCTGGCGCCGGACCGCTCCGGCGATCCTCGCCTCGAACCTCACGGTCGTCCTCGCCCTCCTGACACTCGCCCTGGCGGTGATCCCCGGCACGCACGGACTCGGCGTCTCGTCCGCCATCGGGCTGTTGGTCGCCCTGGCGTCCGCCCTCTTCCTGCTGCCTCCGCTGCTGGCGGTGTGCGGACGGAAGGTGTTCTGGCCGTTCGTCCCTCGTCCCGGAGCTGCCGCACGACGCGACGGGGTGTGGCGGACGATCGCGACGCGCGTCGTGAGCCGGCCGGTCGTGAGCCTCCTCGGGGGTGCGGCCCTGCTGGCCGTGATGACGGTCGGCCTCGTCGGGACGACCGTCGGACTCGACCAGGTCGACAAGTTCCGGGTCCCGTCCGAGTCCGCGACGGGCCTCGAGGTGCTCTCGAACCACTTCCCGGCAGGAGAGGCGCAGCCGATCCTGATCGTCACGGACAGCGGCGAAGCCGAAGCCGTCCTCACCGCGGCGCGCGACGTGGAGGGCATCGTCCGCGCCACTCCGGTCGGGACGACGGACGATGAGAAGCTCACGAAGATCCTGGTGACCAGCGAGTATGCGCCCAGTACCGACGAGAGCCTGGCTCAGATCACGGATCTCCGGGACGCCGTGCACGATGTGCCCCGGGCGGGGGCTGTCGTCGGCGGCGCGGTGGCGACGGATCTCGACGCCCGTGCCGGGAACCTCGCGGACCTCGGCGTCGTGGTGCCGCTGGTGCTGGCGGTGAGCTTCCTGGTGCTGGCGTTCCTGCTGCGGTCGTTGGTCGCGCCGCTGCTACTGCTCGCCGTCAACGTGGCGAGTGCCGTGGGCGCCATCGGCGCCGGGGCCTGGCTCAGTCGCGTGCTGTTCGGGCAGCATGCGCTCGATCTCCCGGTACCGCTGCTGGCCTTCCTGTTCCTGGTCGCCCTCGGCATCGACTACACGATCTTCCTCGTCCACCGCGCCCGGAACGAAGCGGCGCTGCGGGGTACCCGGGACGGCATGGTGGAAGCGGTCGCCCACACCGGCGGCGTCATCACGAGCGCGGGGATCGTCCTCGCCGCCGTGTTCGCGGCGCTCGGCGTCCTGCCACTGGTCACCCTCGGGCAGCTCGGGCTGATCGTCGGGGTCGGCGTGATCATCGACACCCTGGTGGTCAGGACCGTGATCGTCCCTGCGCTGTTCGCCCTCGTCGGCGACCGCATCTGGTGGCCGGGGCGACCGGCCTCCGGACACAACGCTGACGCCGGCTGATTCGTCGGGGCCGCTGCGTCGCTCACGCCACCGGACGGTACCGCTGCGCGACGGCGCCGGAGCGGAACTCCCGCCGCTCCACGAGCTCGAGCCGAAGACGCTCGTGCACGCCGTCGAGCAGCCGGGGACCATGCCCCGCGACGACCGGGTGGACCACGAACAGGTACTCGTCGATCAGTCCGAGGTCCGCGAGCGCAGCGGGCAGAGCCACTCCGCCGACCGACAGGCCCTCCCCCGGCTGATCCTTCAGCCTCCGCACCGCCTCCGGGAGGTCGCCGCGCACGAGGTCCGCGTTCCAGTCGACGGCATCGAGCGTCGCCGACACCACGTGCTTCGGCAGGCGATCGATGGTCTCGGCGAACGGCGTCTCCCATTCCTCCATCCAGCCCGGCCAGACCCCGGATTCCGGACGCCGCCACGCGGCCCGCATCATGTCGTACGTCACCCGGCCGTAGAGCAGAGCGTCGGCGCGCTGCAGCTCCGCGGTCCAGAAGCGCATCGACTCCTCGTCGGGCGGGAGTCCCGCTTCGTGATGGCAGCAGCCGTCGAGCGTCACGTTGATCGCGTACCGCAGCGGCCTCATCGGAGCTCTCCGACCGGGACCGGCACCGTCAGCACGTTGCCGGGTGGCGCTAGCGGGCACGCCCACGCCGGGTCGTAGGCGCAGGACGGGTTGTACGCGAAGTTGAAGTCGAGCACGAGCGTGCCGCGGCGCGGGTCGGCCCCGAGGTCGGCACCCTTGATCGTGTCGATGAGATACCGTCCGCCGCCGTACGTCCCCCCGCTCTTCCCGGCGGAGGCATCGCGCACCGGCACGAATAGGCCGCCACCGTAGGAGGCGAGCCGCCACACGTCGAGAGACCCGATGTCAGGGATCTCCACGACGCCGACGCGCTCGAACGGCACGATGCCGTCCGTCCCCGTCGCGAACTCGAACGTGGCCGGCTCCGTGTCGCGGATCGGGAGCTCGAACCGCCAGGCCGGGTCGTACGAGGCGATCGGCAGCCCCTCGAACAGCGCCCGGTCCTGTGGGAGGAGAGGCGTCGCCGGGTGCCGCAGCAGCAGCTCGTCGCGCTCGATCCGCCACAGCTCGTGCGCCTCCTCCGGGGAGTCGGCCCGTCGCACAGCTTCGTACAGGGCGAACACCCGCCGCCGCCAGTCGACGACCTCGACGGCCGTCTGCGCATTCGTCATGCGCCCACGGTACGCCGGACGACGGACGCTCGGAACGGCCTCAGTCCCCCGACACCCGACGCTGGCGCCGTGCGGCAAGGCCCACCGCGGCGAGCGCGACGCCGCCCGTGATGACCACCCCGAAGGTCGCACCCAGCGCGACGTCGTGCACATAGTGCACGCCCTGCATCACGCGGCCCACGGCGACGAGCCCCGCGAGGGCGAGCGCCGCCCACACCATCCACACCCGGCCCACCGCGACGGCGATCACGACGAGCGCGCCGAACGCGAGGGTCGCGTGGTTCGAGGGGAGCGACCAGTCGCCCGCCGGCGGGCATTCCCCGACGCTCGGCCACCGCAGGCAGGGACGCGGCTGTGCGAACAGGAGTTTCGCGCCCTCGCTCGCGACGTAGGCGACCACGACGCCGAACGCTGCGGCCGCGACCGGGAGACGACGGTCCGGCCGTCGGAACCAGGCGAAGAGGATGGCGGCCGCCGTCGCGGCGGCGAGCGCGACCAGCGCCACCTCGGAGACGAGCTCGACGCGCGGGAGCCCCGCGCCGAGGCCCGCCAGCCACCGGGTGCCGACGACGCTCAGGCTCCCGGGCATCGGGAGCAGGAGCAGCACGGCGGCGAGCCCGAGGGCGATGACGAGCGGGAGGAGGGCGCGACGGGACAGGGGCGTGGACGGCATGCTCTCGACGCTAGGCCGGACCGCTGCGCCGGGACATCGGCCGCCGGACGGAGAGCCGTCCGCCTCGGGGTGTATTCCGCGCCGCCCTACCGCGGCGCGATCATCTCCGCGTAGCCGTCCTCGTAGGTCGGGTAGTCGAGCCTGCCGAGGACCGCATGCACCAGCGAGCCGTCGTAGACGAAGCCGCTCGCCGCACCGCCGTCGTCCGGAGGCACGGGCACGCCGAGACGGTCGGAGAGGAAGGTCACGACGTCTCCCAGCGGCGCGGGGGTCTGGTCGACGGCGTGCACGAGCGCCGGGGGCTCCGGCATCCGCAGCAGGAGGTCGAGAATGCGTACGAGGTCGGTCTCGTGGATGCGGTTCGTGCGGCGGCGGTGCGTGACGGGAGCCCCCTCCCTGACCTTCCGGAGGAGGAACTCGCGCCCGGGACCGTAGATGCCCGCGGGGCGCACGACCACCGCGTCGAAGAGCTCGACGGCCGCCTTCTCGCCGTCCCGCAGACCGCGGCCCCGGTCGGTGGTGGGCGCCGGCTCGACCCGCTCGGTCACAGGCTCGGCGCTCCCGGCGCCGTCGAACACCCCGGTGGACGAGACGAAGACCGTCCGCGCCGGCCGGGCCGGCAGCGCCGCCGCGAGGTGCGCGAGCGCCGTGCGATACGACGATACGTCGGGCCCGGGTGGCAGCGTCACCACGGCGGCGTCGACCTCGGGCAGCGGCCCGGTGAGCGGAACGGTCAGGTCGGCCGAGATCGCTTCGACACCGTCCGGCACGGGTCCGTCACTGCGGCGGACGGCCAGGACCTCACCACCGTCCGCGAGGAGCAGCGGAGCGAGCCGGGTGCCGAGCTTCCCGAAGCCGACCAGGAGGGTGCGGCGCGGCGGAGGCGGAGTGATCATCCCTCCCACCCTCGCACATTGCCGCCGAGCGACGGACGTAGGCTTGATCGGTGACGGAATCGCAGGGACGGGTATGGACGGGGGTCCTGCGCGTCGGTCCGCACCGCGGGGATCACCGGGTCGCCCTGCGCGCCGCCGTCAGTGTCGCCGTCCCGCTCCTCGTGCTGTGGGCCGTCGGCCGACTCGACCTCAGCATCTATGCGAGCTTCGGTGCCTTCGCCGCGCTCTACGGCCGGCACGACGTCTTCCGCGACCGGATCCGCATGCAGGCCAGTGCCGGCGGGGTGCTGCTCGGCGCGATGCTGATCGGCACGGCCCTGTCGGTCCTCGCTGCACCCGCCGTGCTGAGCATCGTCGTCGTCGCACTCGTCGCCGCGGCCGTGACGCTGCTCGCCTACGTCCTGCAGTGGCACCCGCCCGGTCCGCTGTTCACGGTCTTCGCGACCGGGGCCTGCGCGACCATCCCCGCCACCGGCGCCTCCTTCGGCGCGGTCCTGCTCGTCGGCGGGGCGAGCGTGCTCTTCGGCCTCGCCCTCACCGCCCTCGTCGCCGTCGTCACCCGGACCACGGCGGAGGCGGCACCGAAGGCACGCCCGTCCGTCGGGCCGGTCGCGGCCGAGATGGCCGCCTCGGTCGCCGCCGCGATCGTCGGAGCGGGCGTGGTCGGCCTGCTCCTCGGCGGCACCCACTGGTACTGGGCGGCGGTCGGGGCGGTGGCGGCGGTCAGCGGCGCGCAGCTCAACGCCCGCGTGATCCGCGGCATCCAGCGCCTCGTCGGCACGCTGCTCGGCGTGCTGGTCGCCGCCGGGATCCTCGCCCTCGACATGCCGCCGCTCGCCGTGATCGCCGTCGTCGTGGTCCTGCAGGGGACGGCCGAGCTGTTCATCGGCCGCAACTACGGCATCGCGATGGTGTTCGTCACCCCGCTCGCCCTCCTGATGGTGCACCTGGCCGCCCCCACCCCGGTCGCCGACCTGCTGACCGACCGCGTGCTGGAGACGATCATCGGCGTCGTGGTCGGGACGGTCGTGGCCGTCACGTCCGCGGCACTGCGCCGACGGAGCCGACGCCGCCGATGACCGACACGACGAAGCGCCGCACCCCGGGAGGGATGCGGCGCTCCGAAGGGTGTGCTCCTACTCGGCGTCCGCCGCGATCTTCCGCGCATCGTCGGCGTTGAGCACCCGGAACAGCAGCGCCGCGATGATGGCACCGACCGCGGGAGCCACGATGTACAGCCAGAGCGAGCCCCACGCGAAGTGCCCGCTGACCGAGAGGCCGAGGGCCACCGCCGGGTTGAATCCGCCGCCCGAGATGGAGCCGACCGTCGCCGCACCGACGAAGACGGTCGCACCGATCGCGAGTCCGTAGAACGAGTTGCCCGCCGTGTCCTTCGAGGTGGCGGAGTTCAGCACGACCCAGACGAGGATCAGCGTGAACAGCGCCTCGACGAGGAAAGCCGGGCCGACCTCGATGACCATCGCCTTCTCGCCGGCCGGCCAGACGGCGAGGGCTACCAGGGCCGCGAGCGCCCCGCCGGCGAACTGCGCGACGAGGTAGGAGACGAAGTCGGCGACGCTGAGCCCGCCGCGCAGGAACACGCCCAGCGAGACCGCCGGGTTGAGGTGGGCGCCCGAGATGTGGCCCGTGGAGTACACGAGCACCATCAGTGTGAATCCGATCGCGAGCGGGGTCAGCGGGCTTCCGCTGTTCACCGCGGCGATGATCGCGAGGACGAAGAGGAACGTGGCGACCGCTTCCGCGAGCGCCTTGCGAGGCGTACCGATCATGATGGTGTCCTTCTGTGGGATCGCAGGCGGCCCCCCGTCTCCCCGGAACGGCCCGGGCGACGACCCGCCTTGCGGCACCGAGGATAGCGCGCCGTGCTCTCCCGCTGGCTCATTGGCGGCGGAACTGTCAAGCCCGTCGCCCGCCGGGGTTCCGGACCCTACCGTGCAAGGATGACCGTCCAGACCGAGCCGCGCGCCGAGACACCCACCCGGCTGCGCCGCGCCATCACCGGCCCCCTGTTGTTCGCGTTCATCCTCGGCGACGTCCTCGGGGCCGGGATCTACGCGCTGATGGGCGTGCTCTCGGAGGACGTGGGCGGCCTGCTCTGGGCACCGCTCGTCCTCGCGCTCCTCCTCGCCATGCTCACCGCAGGGTCGTATGCCGAGCTGGTCACCAAGTACCCGCGCGCCGGCGGCGCCGCGGTGTTCGCCGAGCGGGCGTTCCACAGCCCGCTGGTGTCCTTCCTCGTCGGCTTCAGCATGCTCGCGGCCGGTGTGACGAGTGCGGCCGGGCTGGCCATCGCCTTCGCCGGCGACTACCTCAGCACCTTCATCGACCTGCCGACCATCCCGGTCGCGATCGTCTTCCTCGCGATCGTGGGCCTGCTCAACGCCCGCGGCATCCGCGAGTCCATGGGCGCGAACCTCGTAATGACGGCGATCGAGCTCAGCGGCCTCGTGATCGTGATCGTCGTCGTGGCGGTGTTCGTCGGCGGCGGGGGCGGCGACCTGTCCCGGGCGACGCAGGTGCCCGAGGGGGCGAACGTCGCGTTGGCGGTCCTCTCCGGCGCGGTGATCGCGTACTACTCGTTCGTCGGCTTCGAGACCTCGGCCAACATGATCGAAGAGGTCAAGGACCCGCGGCGCACCTACCCGCGCGCGTTGTTCGGTGCGCTCCTCACCGCCGGTGTCGTGTACGTGCTCGTCGGCATCGCCAGCGCCGTCGCCCTGCCGGCCTCCGAGCTGCAGGAGTCCAGCGGTCCGCTGCTCGCGGTCGTCGAGGCCACCGGGGTCAGCGTCCCGTCCTGGCTGTTCAGCCTCATCGCGCTCATCGCCGTCGCCAACGGGGCCCTGCTGACGATGATCATGGTCAGCCGCCTCACCTACGGCATGGCGGAGCAGAACCTCCTGCCGTCCGCGCTCGGGCGCGTCCTGCCGAAGCGGAAGACCCCCTGGGTCGCGATCCTCACCACGACGCTCGTGGCGATGGGCCTCACGCTGGTCGGAGACCTCGCGACCCTCGCCGAGACCGTCGTGCTGCTGCTGCTCGTCGTCTTCCTCAGCGTCAACATCTCGGTGCTGGTGCTGCGCCGCGACAAGGTCGAGCACGACCACTTCCGCGTGTGGACGTTCGTCCCGGTACTCGGCATCGCGTCCTGCATCCTGCTGCTCACCCAGCAGCGCCCGCAGGTGTGGCTGTTCGGCGCCATCCTCCTCGCCGTCGGGGGCGTCCTCTATGCTCTCGCCCGATGGACCCGCAACCGTTCCCAGACCACCGACACGAAGGAGAGCCATGAGCACGCCTGACGACACCGCCGACGAGACGTTCGAGGAGAACCGTCACGACCAGCTGACCTCGGCCCCCGACGCCACGGAGGCCGACGCCGCGCCGCGCGTGGACGTCTCGGAGCACGACGGCAACACCCGCATCGACATCCGGGACGACGCCGAGGTGCGTCCGGGGCCCGGGCCTGGAATGCCCGAGGCCGACGGCGAGGACTGACCCCGTACACGCACGAGCGCCCGCTCTCCTCCCCGGAAGCGGGCGCTCGCACGTGCAGGGCGGTCAGAACAGCGTGTAGCCGCCGTCGACCACCAGGACGGTGCCGGACATGAAGCTCGCGGCATCCGACGCGAGGAAGACCACCGACGGGCCGACCTCGCTCGGCGTGGCGTAGCGCTGCTGCGCGGAGTCCTCGATCCAGAACCGTCGGAAGCGCGGCTCGTCCACCGGCGACATGTCGGTCTTGATGTAGCCGGGCGCCACGGCGTTCACGCGCACCCCCGCCGGCGCCCACTCGGCCGCCAGCGACTTGGTGAGGTGGTGCACCGCGGCCTTGGAGGCGTTGTAGGCGGGCTGCATCTGCGGGCGGTTGACGATCTGGGCCGAGATGGAGCCGACGTTCACGATCGATCCGGAGCCGCGCGCCACCATGTGCGCACCGACCGTCTGCGACAGTCGCCACAAGGCGGTGAGGTTCGTGTCGATGACGTGCGCCCACTCGTCGTCCGTCACCTCGAGCGCCGGGCGGTGGATGCAGGCGCCCGCGTTGTTGATGAGGATGTCGAGACGTCCGCCCACGGCCTCGATCGCCTCCGCCGCGATGCGGTCAACGGAGGGACGCTCGGTGAGGTCGCCGAGCACGACCCAGGCCCGCCGCCCGACGGCCTCGATCTCGGCCGCGGTCTCCTGCGCTGCGGCCTCGTCCCGACCGTGGACGACCACGTCGGCGCCGGCCTCGGCGAGGGCACGGGCGAACTCGCGGCCGAGACCGCGGGTGGCGCCGGTGACCAGCGCGGTCTTGCCGGTGAGGGCGAATGCATCCATGACGCTCATGCGTCGTCTCCTTCGTTCAGGGTGATGAGGGCGTCGGCCCGATGCCGGGTCGCGCGGATGAGGACGGCGTTGGGGCCGTCGACGTCGGTCGCCCAGGCGACGGCGTCGGCATGGGACCTCCCGTACGCCTCGTGGCGGGCGACGAGACGACGCAGCCGCAGGTCTTCGGGCACGTCGAGGTACCAGGTCTCGTCGAGCAGGGGGCGCACGTGCTCCCACCCGTCGGCGTCGTGCAGCAGGTAGTTGCCCTCCACCACGATCACGCGGTCCCGGGCGGAGAGCGGCAGCACCTCGGCGACCGCGGCGTCGATGTCGCGGTCGAACCGTGGGGCGCGGACGTCCTCCCCCGCGCGGAGGCGGCCGAGGAGGGCCGCGAAACCGGCGACGTCGAACGTCTCCGGTGCCCCTTTGCGGTCGCGGAGTCCGCGGCGATCGAGGTCGTCGTTGGCGAGGTGGAACCCGTCCATCGGGAGGACTGGCATCCCGAGCCGCTCGGCGAGGGTGGACTTGCCGGCCCCGGGCGGCCCGACGACGCCCAGCAGGAACGGCCGCCCGTCGCGGGACAGTTCCCGCACCCGGGTCAGGGCATCGGCGGTGGTGAGTGCGTGCATCAGGGGTCCTCGGCGGTGGTCGGCACGGATCGGGGGAACGGGCGGGTGCCCGCTCCCCCGGTCGGTGTCACTGGTCGAGCAGTCCGGCGTCCTTGTACAGGTCGATGTACTCCTGGACGCCGTCCTTCGTGATGAGCGGGTTGCCGATGTCGACGTTCACCTCGTCCTCCGCGCCCGTCAGGAGATCGTGCACGGCCTTGAGGTTGAGCTCCGCCAGCTCGCGGGCGTTCTGCAGGGAGGTGGCGGTCATGGTGCCCGCCTCGATCAGCAGCACGGCCTCGGGGGTGCCGTCGACGCCGTAGGCGAGGATGCCGTCGAAGCCGCCCTTGCCCTTCACCGCCTCCAGCGCACCGGAGGCCATGTTGTCGTTCATCGAGATGATCGCGTCGATGTCGGAGTTGGCCAGCGACCAGTCCTCCATGAGGGTCATCGCCTCGTCCTTGTTCCAGTTCGCGATGTCCTCGGCGACGATGGTCACATCGGGACGCTCGGCGAAGAACTCCTTCTCCCAGGCGTCGCGGCGGGCCGTGCTGTGGAAGTTGCCGGCCGGGCCGTTCAGCACCACGACGTTGGCCCCGTCCGGGATCTGCTCCACCGCGAGCTCGGCGACGACCGCGCCCTGCTTGTAGGGGTCGGCGTCGACCGAGTCGCCACCGGTCAGGCCCTCGACGCGCGGGTTGGTCGTGATGGTCACGATGCCCGCGTCGATGGCCTGCTGGATGTACGGCAGCTGCGCGTCGGCGTTGTTCGCCTGGACGATGATCGCGTCGAACTTGTTCGCGATCGCGTTCTCGATCATCTTGTTCTCGATCTCGTCGTCGGCCTGGCCGTCGAAGACCTCGAGGGTGATGTCGTCGTACTCGCCGGCGGCCGTCTTCATCTCGTTCGCGAGCCAGGCGGCGAACGAGTCGGCCTGCGCACGGGCGATGTACGCGACGCGGTACTCGTCCTTGTCCTCGGAGCCACCGCCTCCGCCGTTCCCGGTCGGGTTCCCGGTGGTGACGGCGCAGCCGGCGAGGCTGATCGCCGCGGCGGCAGCGGCGCCGAACGCGATGATCCTGCGGGTAAGACTCTTCATTGTCTTCTCCTGTTTCTCTGGGTGGGGTGAAGCGGTCGGGTGGGCGCGGTCAGGACGACGTCCTGCCGCCTCCCGGGTCGGATGAGGATGAGGATGCGGAGGCTCCGACGGGGAAGGGATCGCCCTTCGCGTCGGACTTGAGGATCGTGGTCTTGGCCTTGCCGCGCTTGCTGAACACGTCGTAGGCGACGGCGACGACGATGATCGCGCCCATCACGATCTGCTGGATGTACGAGCCGATCCCGATGAGGTTCATGATGTTGCCGAGGATGCCGACGATGAGCGCACCGGCGAGGGTGCCCATCACGGTGCCGACGCCGCCGGAGAAGCTCGTGCCGCCGATGATCGGGGCGGTGATGGCCTGCAGCTCGTAGCCGACGCCCGCATTGGGGAGACCGGCGTTGACGCGGGACATGAAGATGACACCGGCGATGCCGACGAGCGCGCCGTTCACGAGGAACGCCTGGTACTTCACGCGCTCCACGGAGATGCCGGCGGCGCGCGCCGCCTCCTCGTTGCCGCCCACCGCATAGACCGAGCGGCCGTACCTGGTCTGGTTCATGAGATACCAGATCACGATCGTCACGCCGATCAGCACGAGCACCGGGATCGGCAGCCAGCCGAGGTTGCCCTGGCCGATGAGGATGAAGTCGCCCAGCTGGAGGACGTTCTGCCCCTGGGTCAGCTCCAGCACCGCGCCGCGGGCCATCAGCATCATGCCGAGCGTCACGATGAACGCGGGGGTCTTCAACGTCGCGACGAGGAAGGCGTTGACGAGGTTGCAGAGCATGCCGATGAGGATGCCGGCGAGGATCGCGAGCAGCAGGTTGCCCGTCGACTTGTAGACCAGCACCGACACGACACCCGCGAACGCCATGACGGCGCCGGCGGACAGGTCGATCATGCCGCCGATGATCAGCGTCATCGCCCCGAAGGCGAGGATCGTGATCACCGCGACCTGGCGCAGCACGTTGAAGATATTGTCCGAACTCAGGAAGTTCGGGCTCAGGAAGCTCGCCGCGACGATCACCACCAGCAGGATGATGTAGATCGAGAAGCGGTTCACCTCGAGTCTCTTCAGTGTCTGGAGCATTGTCATGCCACCTCGATTTCATTCATGGCGTAGGTGAGGATGGTTTCCTGCGAGAACTGATCGGGCGTCAGCTCCGCGGTGAGGCGTCCGGCCGACATCACGTAGATGCGGTCGCACATGCCGATGAGCTCGGGGAGCTCGGACGAGATCATGAGGATGCCGCGCCCCTGGCGGGCGAGTTCGGTCATGATCTTGTAGATCTCGAACTTCGCGCCCACGTCGATGCCGCGCGTGGGCTCGTCGAGGAGGAGCACCTTCGGATCGGCGATCAGCCAGCGGGCCAGGAGCACCTTCTGCTGGTTGCCACCGCTGAGGTTGGCGATGCGCGTCTGCAGGCTCGGCGCCTTGACGTTCATCTTCCGGAAGTACTCGGTGACGAGCTCCTCCTCCTCCCGTCGCCGGGCGAAGCCGCCGTGGATCACCTTGCGGAGGCTGGCGAGGGTGGCGTTCTTCATGATGCTCAGCTGCGGGACGATCCCGACCAGGCGGCGGTCCTCGGACAGCATCGCGACGCCCGCCTTGATCGCCTGGGTCGGGTTCTTGATCTTCACGGTCTGCGTGTCGACCTCGATCTCGCCCGCGTCCAGCTTGTCGAGGCCGAACACGGCGCGGATGACCTCGCTGCGCCCGGCGCCGATGAGCCCGGCAAGCCCGACGATCTCGCCGGCGCGGATGTGCAGGTCGATGTCCTCGAACATGTGCTCGGCGGACAGCCCGGTGGCCCGGAAGACCGTGTCGCCGATCTCGACGTGCTCCTTCGGGTAGGACTGGTGGTCGAGGTCACGGCCCACCATCTGCGCGATCACCTGGCTCGACGTGATCTCGGAGGCAGGCTGCGAGCTCACCACCGTGCCGTCCCGCAGCACGCTGATGTCGTCGGCCAGCTCGAAGACCTCGTCCATCTTGTGCGAGATGTAGATGATCGACTTGCCCTGGGCGCGCAGGTCGCGGATCTTCGCGAACAGCGACTCGACCTCCTTGTGCGCGATCGCCGAGGTCGGCTCGTCCATGATCAGCACGTCCGCGCTGTGGTACACGGCGCGGAGGATCTCGAGCGTCTGGATCTCCGACACGGTGAGGGTGCCGAGGCGGCGGTTGATGGAGAAGTCGAGCCCCTCCTCGGCGAGGATGCGCCGGGCCTCGCTGCGGATGAACCGCCAGTCGACCTTGCCGAACTTCATCGGCAGTCGGCCCAGGAAGAAGCTCTCGGCGATGGTCATGCCGGGCACGTAGTTGAGCTCCTGCGAGATCATCGCGATGCCGCGAGCGCGGGCGTCGATGGGGTTCTTGATCCGCACCTCCTCGCCGCGCACCCGGATGGTCCCGGCGTCGGGCTGGTAGATGCCGTTGATGATCTTCATCAGCGTCGACTTGCCGGCGCCGTTCTCTCCGCACAGGGCGTGGACGGTGCCGGGACGCACGTCGAACGAGACGTCGTCCAGGGCCTTCACCCCGGGGAACGACTTCGAGACGCCCTCGACGGACAGCAGGGCCTCGGTCATGACGCCGCCTTTACGGCGGGCTCGTCGACGCGCCGGACGCGGGGCAGGACGATGCGCTTGAGGGAGTCGATCGATCCCTCGCCCGACAGTGCCTCCTCCACCTGCTCGATGCCGTACACGTGGGTCACGAGCGAGTCGAGCTCCACCTGACCGGATTCGAGGAGCGCGCGGGCGATGGGCCACGTGCCGGTGTACCGGAAGATGCCGGTGACGTTGAGCTCGCGCATGGCGACCTCGGGCACCGACAGCGGGAACTCGTCGGCGCTGCCCACGAGCACGACCGTGCCGCCGGCCCGGGTGGAGCGGATGCCGTTGACGATGGCCGGCGTCGCGCCGGAGGCGTCGATGAACACGTTCGCATCCAGCTCCACCGTGGAGTCGGCGGCCGGATCGATCGTGCGCGCGCCGTACGACGCGGCGAGCTCGCGGCGGGCGGGGTTGATGTCGGCGATCACGACGTCGACCGCACCGAACGCCTTCGCGACCTGCGCCGTGATGATGCCGATGGGACCGCCTCCGGCGATCAGCACGGTGTCGCCGACCTTGATGCCGCCCTTCTGCGCGGCCGCGATCCCGACCGACAGCGGCTCCATGAGGGCGGCGGCGTGATCGCTGATCGAATCGGGGACGTCGTAGGCGAAGTCGTCCTGGATGAGCACATAGTCGCAGAACGCGCCGTCCACGGGCGGGGTGGCGTAGAAGGCCATCTGCGGGCAGAGGTTGTAGTCGCCCGCCCGGCAGAAGTCGCAGCGACGGCAGGGCCGCTGCGGCTCGATGGCGACGCGCCGGCCGATCCGCGCCGGGTCGACGTCCGCACCCACCGCGACGATGCGTCCGCTCACCTCGTGGCCGAGGATGAGCGGGCTGTCGACGACGTACGGGCCGATGCGGCCGTGCTCGTAGTAGTGCACGTCGGAGCCGCAGACGCCGACGCTGGCGACCTCGATCAGCACCTCATCGGCCGCGGGGACCGGGACGGGGCGCTCCTCGAGCGCCAGGTCCTTCACCCCCCGCAGCACGCTGGCGGTCATGGTGGTGGGGATCTCCGTCATGGGTGTCCTCTCTCTCCTGTGGAAGCGGGCATGCGTCCGCCTAGAACCGTCGGCCGTCGGCCTGGAGCTCGGCGAGCTCGAGGTAGCGGTCCGCGATGTCGGTGCGATCGGCGGCGGGGGCGGTGACGGAGGTGACCTCCGGCCGCCACTCCGCGGTCACGGCGGCGACCGTGGTCCCGCGCCACACCGCCGCGGCCTGCACGGCGGCGCCGCGGGCGGTGCCCTCGGGCGCGTCGACGGTGTGCACCGGGCGACCCGTGAGGTCGGCGATCACCTGCCGGTAGGCGAGCGACCGCGCGCCGCCGCCGATGGCGATGGTGTTCCCCGTCACCGGGATGCCGAGGTCGGCGAGGGCCCGCTCGCCGCGGACCAGGCCGAGCACGACGCCCTCGAAGGCGGCCAGGGCGAGCTGCTCACGGCTGGTCGCGGTGGTGAGTCCGGCGAGCATGCCCCGCGCGGCGGGGAGCCGCGGCGAGCGCTCCCCGTCGAGGTAGGCGGCGAGCACGGGACGATCGGGGTCGAGCGGCGCGTCGAGGGCGAGGGCCGTCAGCGTGGCATGGTCGACGGCGAGCAGCCGCGCCATGGTGTCGGTGACCTTGGTGGCGTTGAGCGTGCAGACGAGCGGCAGGTACCCGCCGGTGACGTTGGCGACGCCGTCGACGGCTCCGCGGGGGTCGACGACCGGGTCGGGCGTGGTGGCGAACACGACGCCCGAGGTGCCGAGGCTGTAGGCGATGTCGCCGGCGCCGAGACCGATGCCCTGCGCCGCGAGGTGCTGGTCGCCTCCGCCCGCGCTCACGACGGCCGCAGGATCGATGCCCAGTGCCGCGGCGGCCTCGGGGAGGATCCGTCCGGCGGCCTCGTCGGGTCCGAGCACCTCGGGCAGCAGGGCCGCCCAGTCGCGGGGACCCACGAACTCGTCCAGGATGTCGGTGCGCCACCGCCCTTCGGCTGCCGCGTAGTAGCCGGTGCCCGAGGCATCGGAGCGGTCCGTGACGTGGCGGCCGGTGAGGCGGAAGGTCAGCCAGTCGTGCGGGACGGCGAGGTGGCGGGTGCGGTCCCACGTCTCGGCATCCGTCTCGGCGAGCTGGACGAGCTTGGGCAGGGTGAGCGCCGCTGACGGCACGACGCCGATCTGCTCGGCCCACCACGACGCGGGGCGGGCCTGGACCAGCGCGGCCGCCTGACCGGCGGAGGTCGTGTCGTTCCACAGGCGCGCAGGGCGCAGCACGTCTCCGTCGGCGCCGGAGACGACGAGTCCGTGGCACTGCGCCCCGACACCGACGCCGACGATGCGCACGTCGTGGTCGGCCCGCGCCTCGGCCATCGCGAGGACGAGCGCCTGCCACCACGCCTGCGGGTCCTGCGTGCTCACGGGCGGGTGGGTGACCGGGTGCGGCGCCCGGCCGGTCCCGATGAGAGCTCCGGTCGTGGCGTCCCTGAGCTCGACGGTGCAGGACTGCGTGGAGCTGTCGACTCCGGCGACGACGTCGATCATCGCGCACCTCCGGCGGGAGCGGGGATGACGATACGCGCGGGGTCCGACGGCAGATCCTCGAGGCGTCCGACGGCACCGGCGGGGTGCGTGGTCATGAACTCCGCCCACGTGTAGCCACGGCCGCGCATGAGCACCTCCGCGAGCGCGTCGCCCCAGGCGGACTGGGCGATGGTGATGCCGGTGGCCACGATGCCGCCGATGTCGGCGGAGGGCGATACCGCGACGGCCACGCTGTGGTCGGCGAGCTGTGCGAGCGGGGTCGTGTGGCTCCGGGTGAGCGCGATGACACGGGCACCGCGACCGCGGGTAATGCGGGCGAGCTGCACGACCTCGTCGGAGGCCCCGCCGTTCGAGATGAGCAGGACGATGTCGTCGGCCGTGATCGCTCCGGACGCGCCGTGAAGGCCGTCCATCGGGGAGAACGGCAGTGCGGGAGTGCCGGTGACGGACAGGATGTGCGCCATGCGACGGGCCACGGTGCCGGACGTCCCCGAGCCGCCGACGAAGAGCTTGCCCGTACCAGCGAGGATCAGCGACGCGGCGGTCACGAGGGTGTCGTCGATCGTGTCGATGAGCGCCGTCACGGCATCGGCCTCGGCCCGCAAGCGCTCGCGCGCCACCGCCAGGATGTCGTCATTGACCGTCAACACGTCTCCTTTGATCGCGCGTGAAGATTCACTTCGCTCATCTGTGATGCTTGGATGTACGTTTGAGCATAGAAAAGCGGCCGGAGCCGGAGGAAGGCAGAATCACATATGTCACAATTTCGTGATTTCAGCGCTCAAACGAGCGAGGTGCCGAAGGGCCTGGAACACGAGCGCGCACTGATGGCCGCGGTGGCCAGGGCGCACTATCTGGAGGACCGATCCCGGGTCGAGATCTCCGATGCCCTCGGTATCTCCCGCTTCAAGGTGGCCCGGCTGCTCGCCCGCGCCAAGGAGGAGGGCGTGGTCACGATCGAGATCCACGACTGGGGCCTGCCGGACGTCGAGCTCAGCCAGCGCCTGCAGGACAAACTCGGCCTCGAGAACTGCCTCGTCGTCCGTTCCCATGGCGACGACGACGACGTCCGCCGCCAGATCGGCGCCGCCGCGGCTCGAGCCCTCAGCGACACCCTCCACGAGGACGAGGTGCTGGGCGTCACCTGGGGGCGCACGCTCACGGCCACCGCGAGCCAGTTCGCCCATCTGCCGCGCCTGTCGATCGTGCAGCTCACCGGCGTGGTCGCCGGCGATCTCGCCTCCTCCCCCATCGAGGTCGTCCGACAGACGTCGCGGCGCGCAGGCGGCGCGGTCTACCCCATCTTCTCGCCGCTCATCGTCGGAGATCGCGAGACCGCGGGGAGCCTGCGCAATCACCCCGACATCCGCTCCGCGATGGACCTGTTCCCCTCCGTCACGACAGCCCTGCTCTCGGTCGGCGCCTGGGATCCGCCCGTGTCGCAGGTGCGGGACGTGCTCCCCATCGACGATCTGGCGAATGCCCTGAGGAAGGGATGCGTGGCCGACATCGCAGGGATCCTCATCGGCAGCGACGGCACCCCGGTCGACGAGGAGTTCCAGGACCGCTGCGTGAACATCTCCTACGCCGAGCTGCAGAAGGTGCCCCGCGTCGTCGCGGTGGCGGGTGGCGCCGCCAAAGCCGACGCGATCCGCACGGTCTCCCGGGTGGGCCTCATCACCGAGCTGTTCACCGATCACGCGCTCGCCCAGGCCGTGCTCGCGGAGGACGCGTGATCCAGGTCGCCGGGTCGCTGTGGTCGGTGCCCGCGACCGAACGGCGGGCGACCGCCGAGCGGCTGCGGGCGGCCGGACTGCGCCGCCTGCACTGGGACTCGACCGACGGACGGTTCGCCGCGGCAGGCGGCTTTCGCCCCGAGGAGGCGGCGAGCCTCGCCGCCGAGACCGGACTGACGGCGGAGGCACACGTCATGGCGCGGCGCTCGGCGGTGGAGGTCGACCCGTGGACCGACTTCTGCGACCTCGTGATCGTGCACGTCGAGAGCGACGACTGGGAGGCCGCCGTCGATCGCATCGCGCGTCGCGGCGGCACCCCCGGTCTGGCGGTGTCACCGCAGACGCCGGCGACGAGCGTGCCGGCGGACATGGCGGTGCTCTGCATGTCGATCGTGCCGGGTCAGGCCGGCAGTGCCTTCGACCGCGCCGTCCTCGCCAAGGTCGCCGCCCTGCGGGAATCCTCACCATCGCGTCGCATCGGCGTCGACGGCGGCGTGCGCCGGGCCGACGCCGCAGCCGTCGCGGCGGCGGGGGCGGACTGGGTCGTCGTCGGCACCGATCTTGTCGGCGATGGGACCACGGCCTGGGCCGACGTCCTCTCCTGATCGCGGTCAGGCGGCCGGAGGCAGATCCCGTCCCAGCGTCCGCGCCGCCTGCCGGGCCATGCCCCACGCCACGTACTCGCCGGGCGGCGGCGCGTCGATCGGGATGTCGAGGATCAGCGGCGCGATCGCCCGCACCGCCGCCGACCGGGCACCGCCGCCGATGAGGATCCCGCGCTCCGCCGGCACCCGGAGGTCCCGGATGGCATCGAGGCCGTAGCGCAGACCGCCGAGCACTCCTTCGAACGCGGCGCGGGCGAGGTTCTCCCGCGTCGTCGATCCGAGTGTCATGCCGAAGAGCGTCCCGGTCGCATCCGGGAGGTTCGGCGTGCGCTCGCCCTCGAAGTACGGTTCGAGCACCAGTCCGCCCGCGCCGGGCTCCGCGGCGAGCGCGAGTCGGCCGAGCCCCTCGTGGTCGACGCCGAGAAGGGCCGCGACCACGTCGAGCACCCGGGCGGCGTTCACCGTGGCGACGAGGGGCAGATGGCCGCCGGCCGCATCCGCGAAGCCCGCCACGGTGCCGGTGGGGTCCACCGTGCGGTGCGCACTCGTGGCGAAGACGGTGCCGCTCGTGCCGAGCGAGAGCACCACGTCGCCCACGCCCGCGCCCAGACCGAGTGCGGCGCCGGCGTTGTCCCCGGATCCGGGACCGACCGGACGCCCCCGGGCGTCATCGACGGCTGCATCGTGCGCGAGCACCCGCGGCAGGATCGCATCCTGTCCGAGCGCCGCGCAGAACAGCTCGCGATCGTACCCGGCATCGGTCCAGTACCCGGTCCCCGACGCCTCCGAGCGATCGGTGACGAGCTCCTCCAGCACGGCGCCGCGCTCGCTCCGCGGTCCGAAGCCGCGCAGGCGCCACGTGAGCCAGTCGTGCGGGAGAGCCACCGAGGCCACCCGGCGCGCGTTCGCGGGCTCGTGCTCCCGCAGCCAGCGCACTTTGGTGAGCGTGAACGAGGGCACGGGCACGAGGCCCGTACGCTCGGCGAGAACCGCCGCACCGTGCTCGGCGACGAGCGCGGCGGCGGCGTCGGCGGAGCGCAGGTCATTCCACAGCAGAGCGGGCCGGACAACCCGGCCCTGTGCGTCCAGCGCGACCATGCCGTGCTGCTGACCGCTGATCGCCCAGGCCTGCACGTCGTCGAAGCCGCCTGCGGCCGCGATCGCCGCCTGCAGAGCACGCCACCACTCCTCGGGATCGACCTCGGTCCCCGGCGGGTGGGGCGCGCGACCCTCCCGGATGACCCGGCCGGAGACCGCATCGACGATGACGACCTTGCAGGACTGCGTCGAGGAGTCGATTCCCGCCACGAGTTCCATGGTGCGATCATCCCATGCCCGACCTCACCGCCGTCGCGACGGCCGACCGCGCCCCGGGTCTCCCGCGAGCCCTCCCGCGCTACAGCCAGCCCTTGCGTTTGAAGGCCGCGTAGAGCCCGACCCCCATCGCCACCATGAGCAGCAACGCCATGGGATACCCGAGCACCCAGTGCAGCTCGGGCATGTGGTCGAAGTTCATGCCGTAGACCGTGCCGACCAGCGTCGGGGCGAACAGGATCGCCGCCCAGCCGGAGATCTTCTTCACCTCGTCGTTCTGGCGGATGCTCAGTTCCGTCATCCGGCGCATCTCGTCGTTCTGCCGACGCGCGACGATGGTCGACTCGACCGTGAGAGCGTTGTCGAGCACCGAACGGAAGGTCGTCGCCTTGTCGCTCACGCGCAGCGTGTGGTCGAGGACATCCCGCAGGTACCGCTGGAGCTCCTCGCTCACGCGGTACTTCTCCGACCCGCGCAGCAACGCCTCCAGCATGCCGGCCAGCGGCTGCGTCGCCCGCTGGAAGTCGATCACCTCGCGACCGAGATCGTAGATCCGCTGCGTGGCATCCGCATCTTCCTCGAAGAGCTGACTCTCGATCTCGTCGATGTCGTTCTCGAGGCCGGCCAGGACCGGGGAGTACTCGTCGACCACCTCGTCGAGGATCGCGTAGAGCACCGCCTCGGGGCCGTGGGCGAGCAGAGCGGGATCGGCCTCGAGCCGGCGACGCACGCGGCCGAGGTCCGGCGACTCCGCATGACGGATCGTCACGACGAAGTCCGGCCCGACCAGCACGTGCACTTCACCGAACTCGACCTCCTCGCGCTCGTCGAGGTAGCGGGCGGGCCTGAGGACCATGAACAGGATGTCGCCGTACCGCTCCAGCTTGGCGCGCTGATGCCCGGAGAGCGCGTCCTCCACGACGAGCTCGTGGATGCCGAACTCGTCGGCCACGGCCCTGACCTCCTCGGCGCTCGGCCGGTAGAGGCCGATCCACCCCATGCCCTGTCGCTCCCGGATCCGCTCGAACGTGTCGTTCAGGCTGCCGGGATCCTCGGCGCGCACACCGTCGACGTAGACGGCGTTGTCCACGATCGCCATACGGCCCTCCTGCTCGTCCGGGCTCCGCTCAGCCGGCCGGAGGGACGCACACGAGCGCGGCGTCCGTGGTGGCCTTGTGATACTGCTCGGCCGTGTAGGGCAGACCGAACTCCGGAGCCGTCTCACCGGATGCCGCGGGAGCCTTGGAGGCGATCGCGGCCAGCTCCCAGGAGAGCTGCTGGGCGAAGCGTGCCCCGCCGGTGGAATCGTTCAGCACGACGGCCACGGTGAAGCCGGTCGTCGGGTCCGAGTACGCCGCCGTCGCATAGCCGGGAGTCCAGCCATGCTGACCGATCATGGAGCCGACGATGTAGGCGCCACCGGTCGCCTGGTACCACGACGGCGCCTTGTCGTAGGCGGGCAGCGGCGCCCCGAAGCGGTCCGGCTCGTCCTTGGTGCGCAGCACCTGCTTGGCCTCGGCCTGCATGTACCGGCCGAGGTCGGTGATCGTCGACACCGCTCCCGAGTCGGTGAACCCGGTGCTGGAGGACATCGTCGTGATGTCGATGGGCGCTGCGCAGTTGAAGCCGCCCTCGACCGCTCCCATGTAGTGCCCGCTGAGCGACGACCCCTCCGACGGTGGTGCCGCGGCGGGCGACGGCAGCGAGGTGTCGGCGAGCTCCAGCGGCTCGGTGACGTACTCGGCGATCAGCTCGCGCGCACTCATCCCGGAGGCGCGCTCCAGCGCGAGGCCGAGGAGAAGGTAACCGGCGTCGGAGTCGCGGAACGTGGTCTGCGGAGCGATGCGCGCGCGGCCGAGACCGTAGCCCGCGAGCTCGAGGGGCGCCCAGACCCGCTCCGGGGTGTTCAGCCACGCGCTCTTGACCGTCGCCTCGGAGGAGCCGGCGCCGCTGGTGCCGTTGCACAGGTCGACGAGGGTGACGTCGGACATGTCGGCGACACCCGAGACGTACTCCGGTACCGTCGCGTCGAGCTCGACGGTGCCCTCATCCGCGAGCGCGTAGAGGACGTCGCAGGTCATCAGTCGCGTGATGTCCGCGATGCGGAAGGACATGTCGGTCGAGAGCTCGCCACCCTCCGCCTTGTCCTGCGTGCCCGTGGCGGCGACCCAGGTGCCGCTCCACGGAACCCAGACCCCGACGATCGCCCCGCTGGCACCGGAGGCCGCGAGAGCATTGTCGACCGCGCCCTGCAGCGCCGCGACCGTGTCGTCGGGAAGCGTGGCGTCGACCTGCGCGGGCGGCGTAAAGCTGAAGGAGCCCTCGGAGGAGCATCCGGTGAGGACGAGACCGAGAACGGCCGCCGTGGCCGCTGCGGCGCGCCACCGGCGCGACGAGAGAAGCTGCATGTGTGGGAACCCCCGAAGACGTGTCTCCTGAGTCTAGAACGCGGATGCTGAAAGTCGGCCCCGCGCGTCGTCGTAGGGTGTCCCTGTGCCCCATGATTTCGATGCCGACGTGATCACCGCCGTCCTCCGCCACATGAACGGCGACCACACCGACGACAACCTCCTCATCGCCCGCGCCTTCGCCGAACCGTCCGCCGAGGCGATCGACGCGTCCGTGATGACCGGCTTCGACGGAGAGCTCGGGGTCTGGGAGATCTCCCGGGGCGGGACGACGTCAGAGCTCCGTGTCCCCTGGCCCGGCGGCCCGATCACCGAGCGCCGCGAAGTGCGCCGCGAGATCGTGGCGCTGTACGACGCGGCCTGCGGGCGCCTGGGCGTCGAACCGCGGCCGCACGACTGAGTCGCCCCGCGGAGTTCGGGCTTCCATCGAAGGTTAGGCTGCCCTTACACTGAAGCCATGCCCGAGATCCTGTCCTTCTCCGCCGCCCTCCGCGAGCGCTCCTCCGGTTCGCATTCCCGCAGCGAGACGGCGGGCTTCATGTCCGATCTCCTCAAGGGCGAGGGGTCGCGCGAGGACTACGTCGCGCTCGTCGCGCAGCACTACTTCATCTACGACGCCCTCGAAGGGGCCGGCGAGCGCATGCGCCAGGACCCGGTGGCGTCGGTGTTCCTGAGCGACAAGCTCACGCGCCTGCCTGCACTCGAGGCCGACCTCGCCTTCCTCCTCGGGCCCGAGTGGCGCGAGCGGATCGCCCCGCTGCCCACCACACAGCGCTACGTCGACCGCATCCGTCAGGTCGGCGCGACCTGGGCGGGCGGCTTCGTGGCGCACCACTACACCCGCTACCTCGGCGACCTCTCCGGCGGCATCTTCATCGGTCGCGTGATGGCACGGCGGTTCGGCTTCGAGACGAACGGCATCGGCTTCTACCTCTTCGACGACATCGCCGACCCCTCCGCCTTCAAGGACGTCTACCGCGAGCAGCTCGACGCGGCTCCGTGGGACGAGGCCGAGCGCGAGCGCGTCATCGACGAGGTGCTCCTCGCGTACCGCTTCAACACCGAGCTCTTCGAAGACCTCGACCGCGCCCGCGCAGCCGCCTGACAGGGGAGGGGCGTCAGGTCCTCGGCAGCTCCGGCGTGGAGGCAGCGAGCCACGCGTCGCGCATGAACCGCCGCACGTCCTCATCCACGCGGATGTCGCTCGGCCGCAGCGGACGCGAGAGGTACAACCCGTCCAGCGAGGTGAGCCGGCTCAACGCGACGTAGGTCTGGCCTGGCGCGAACGCCCCGGAACCCAGGTCGATCACGGCCCGGTCGTAGGTCTTGCCCTGCGACTTGTGGATCGTCACAGCCCATGCGAGCCGCAGCGGGAACTGGGTGAACTCGGCGACGACATCGCGGGAGAGCTTCTTCGTGTTCGGGTCGTAGGCGTACCGGAACCGCTCCCACACGGCCGGCTCGACGTCGACCTCCTCGCCGTCGATCTCCACCCGGACGGTCCCGCCGAGGATGCGGGTCACCGTGCCGATGGTGCCGTTCACCCACCGCGGCGGCTCTCCGGTCATCGCGGTGTCGTTGCGCAGGAACATCACCTGCGCACCCACCTTGAGCTTCAGCTCGGACTCGGCCGGAAGAGACGCCTCCCCACGGCCGAAGTCGCCGTTGACCTCCGCGCGTGCCGTCTGCTCCTTGCCCGGAAGCGCCGCGAGATGCCGGCTGTTGATGCTGTTGACGATGTCGTTGCGGGTGGCGAGGGTGATCATCGGCACCTCGCCCGGCTCGGGGTCCGGAGGGGTGCGCGCGCCCTGGGCGTTGAGGATCCCGGCGATCTCCGCCGTCACCCGTCCGTAGCGGACGGCGTTGAGCATGGACTTGAAGCCGTCGTCCGACTGGCGGTGGATCTGCACGAGTTCCCGCACGTGCAGCTCGGCCCGGGTGTCCACCTCGAACAGCGCCCCCTGGGACCCCTGGGTTCCTGAGTCTGTCGAAGGGTCTGTCGAAGGGCCTGCCCACACCTTCGCGTCGAAGAACCAGAACGACCGGTAGTGATCCTTGACGTACCGTGCCTCGTCCCCGCGCGGCGGGACCGGAGCGAGCTGGTACGGGTCGCCGAACATGACGATCTGCACGCCGCCGAACGGCTCGCCCCGCCGCCCGCGCGCCTGGCGCAGCGACCGGTCGATGGCGTCCATGAGGTCGGCGTTGACCATGGAGATCTCGTCGATCACGAGAGTCTCGATGGCATTGAGGATGCGTCGCGTCGCGTCGTTCTGATCGATGTCGCCGTCCCCGATGAGCCCGATCGGGAGTCGGAACAGGGAGTGGATCGTCTGCCCCTCCACGTTCAGCGCTGCCACGCCGGTAGGGGCGCAGATCGCGATCTGCTTCTTCGTGTTCCAGGCGAAATGCTGCAGCAGCGTGGACTTGCCGGTGCCCGCGCGTCCGGTGATGAAGACGTGCTCCGCGGTGTCCTCGATGAGCCGGAACAGCTCCTGCTGCTCCTCGGACAGGGCGGGAAGGGACACGGTTCTCACAGGGCTGGTGGGGCGGACACGGGATGCTCCCCCATGCTACGTGCCCCGTCCGGCCCGGGTCCGCCGACGCTCGGCGTCCCCCCAGGACGCCCTCCTAGACTGACCGGCATGGAGCGGGCCGGGACGCGCGCGCCCCGGCGATCGCGCCTGGGCGCCGATCTGGCGATCCTCGGGCTCATCGGCATCCTCCTGTTGGCCGCGATCGGCGCAGGAGGTGCGACCCTCTACCGGCAGTTCTACGGCCCGTCGGCGTTCGTGGTCCGCTATCTCGATCTGCTCGCCGAGGGACGGGCCGCCGACGCCCTCCGCGTGCCCGGGGTCGCGATCGATCGGGAGACCCTCGATGAGGCGGGCATCGACCCCGCCGCGTCCGAGGCGATGCTGCGGCGCTCGGCCCTCGGTCCGCTCAGCGACGTCGAGGTCGAATCGGAGGAGCCCTCCGGCGACGGCACAGCGGTGACCGTCAGCTACCGCGCCGGCGGCCACTCCGGCACGAGCACCTTCCACGTCGCGCAGGACGGCTGGGCCGGCATCACGCCGAACTGGCGGTTCACGACCAGCCCCCTCGCCGTCGTCGAGCTCACGGTGCGCGGCGCCGACCAGTTCGCCGTGAACGGGTTCGAGGTCGACCGCCGCCAGATCTCCGCCGCCGGGGCCGCGGCGCAACCCCTCGAGCCTCTGCCGCTGCTGGTCTTCACCCCGGGGATCTACTCCGTCACGGTCGACACCGCGATCGCGGAATCCTCCGGCCACGGCGTGCTCGCCGACGAGCCGCTCGCCGTGACCCCTCTCGATGTACAGGCCGAGCCGACGGAGGAGTTCGTCGACGTGGTCCAGGAGCGGGTCGAGGAGTTCCTCACCGCGTGCACCACGCAGGAGGTCCTGCAGCCCACCGCGTGTCCGTTCGGCCTGCGTGTCGAGAACAGGATCGCTGCGCCACCGAAATGGTCCATCGCCCAGCAGCCGGAGATCATGGTCGCGCCGTCCGACGACGGCCACTGGCAGATCCCGCCCACCGCAGCCGTGGCGCATGTCGAGGTCGAGATCCAGTCTCTCTTCGACGGGTCTGTGGAGCCGGTCTCCGAAGACGTGCCCTTCCGGGTCAACGGCTCCATCGCCATCCTCCCGGACGGCTCGGCCTCGATCCGGGTCGGCTCCCCGGACGACCCGGTGCAGTGAGGCCGGGGGCGGATCAGCGGCGCTGGCGCTCCGCCGCGCGCTGATCCCGGGCGGCGAGGTCGGCGAGCCGCGCGTTGTACTCCTCCAGCTCGGCATCGCCGGTGCGATCGGCGTGCCGGTCTCGGCGCCGCTGGAGCTTGGTGTCGCTCCGGCTCCACTGGATCGCGACGGTGATCGCGAGGATGAGGGTCGGGATCTCTCCGATCGACCACGCGATGCCACCGCCCACGTACTGGTCGGTCATCGGGTCGGCACCCCAGTCGCGGCCCATCGCGCCGAACCAGTCGGCGACCATGAGCCCCTCCTGCATCATGATCGCCATGCCGAAGAACGCGTGCATGGCCATCACGGCGATGAGCGTGATGAGCCGGCCGGGGTACGGCAGGCGGTAGGGCACCGGGTCGGCACCGATCAGACTCATCACGAACAGGTACCCCGAGATCAGGAAGTGGGCGACCATCCACTCGTGCCCGAGGTGCTCGAACATCGACCAGCGCACGAGGTCGGTGAAGTAGAACGCCCAGAGCGAGAGGATGAAGATCGCCGCCGCCACGATCGGATGCGTGACGACCCGCGCGAACGGCGAGTGGACGGCCCACATGATCCATTCGCGCCCGCCGCGCGTGCCGTCGTCGCGTTTGTGGATGGCGCGCAGGGCGAGGGTGATCGGCGCCCCGGAGACGAGCAGCAGCGGGATCGCCATCGAGAGCATCATGTGCCCCAGCATGTGCACGCTGAAGAGGTACTCCTGGTACGCGTTGATGGGACCGCCGGTCACCCACACCAGCAGCAGCAGGCCGAGCACCCAGAACACCGTGCGGTGGATCGGCCAGCGGTCGCCGCGCAGCCGGAGTCGGCGCACACCCGCGAGATAGAAGAAGAGTCCGAAGCCCGCCGCGACGAGCCACAGCAGGTCGATGTCCCAGGCCGTGAACCAGCGCTCCAGCGTGAGCTCGGGCGGCAGCAGCGATCCTGTGAGGATCTGCGCCGGGGTCTGCGCGAACGCCGCGACCTCGCCGGTGGGCGGGGGCGTGCGCGCGAGCGCGGCCGCGGCACCGGAGGCGAGTCCCATCAGCGTCACCTCGCCGAGGACGAGCGCCCAGAACCACCGGGACGCGCGGTCCCCGCTCAGCTTCGGGATCAGACGCGTGCGGTACCAGGCGCCGAGCAGCCCCATTCCGACGAGCAGGATGGCCTTGACGACGACGATGAGTCCGTAGGGGGTGGTCCACACGGCCTCCCAGCTCCCGACGGCCACGATTGACCGGGTGAAGCCGGAGACCGCGACGACCGCGAAGGCGGCGATCGCGAGGGAGGAGTACCGGCGGACGAGCGTGGGCAGATCGAGGCCCTGCTGCCCACGGAGGAGCACGAGGAGGAGCAGTCCGCCCAGCCAGACGGCCGCGCCTATCGTGTGCAGCAGGATGGAGTTGACGGCCATGTTGTGTCCGTCGAGGTCGCCTGCGTGCCCCTGCGTCGCGAGCGGCAGGAACGACACCGCGGCAAGCAGCGCCGTCATCAATGTGGGCGTCCACGTGCGCCAGGCGAACGCGAGCACCGTGATGACCGCGCCTAGGATCGTCGTGATCAGCCAGGACTGCCCCAGCGGAAGCTCGAGCAGGAAGCGCCCGAGCTGCGAGCCGAACTCGCGCTCGATGCTGAGCTGCGGGTTGAAGGCGGCCATGAAGGAGAAGAAGCCGGCGAGACCCGCGGAGACGGTGAAGACGGCGGCGCCGACCGAGGCGATGTTCAGGGCCGTGTCGAACGTGCGCTCTCCCGCTCGCAGTCCGAACAAGGCCAGCACGAGCGATCCGAGCATGAGCGCGCCGGCGAGGTTCATCACGAGCTTCGCCAGCGGCGTGCCCCACAGCACCACGGGTCCGGGGTCCTGCAGCAGCGGCGGGTTCGCCCCTCCCCCGGCGAGCAGCGCCCAGACGAGGGCGACGCCGGCAGCGGCGAGGAGGATGACGATGCCGGCGAGACGGTACGCCGACGTCGAGCGCGGCGTCTCGGTGCGGGAACTCACCCCTCCAGCCTAGGCGCGCGCAGCAGGGAGGAAGCACGAAGGCCGCCCCCGAAGTGGGGGCGGCCTTCGAAAGGTGCGGTCTTACTTGACGGCAGCCTTGAGCTTGGAACCGGCGGTCACCTTGACGCGCTTGCCGGCCGGGATCTTGATCTCGGCGCCGGTCTGCGGGTTGCGGCCCGTGCGGGCGGCCGTGTCGACCTGCTCGAACGAGATCCAGCCCGGGATGGAGACCTTGCTGCCCTTGGCGACAGCGTCGGAGACCGTGGCGAACAGCGAGTCGAGGACACCGGAGACGGTGGCCTGGCTCTGGCCGGTGGCGGAAGCGATGCTCGCGACGAGCTCGGTCTTGGTGATGGACTTGTCAGCCATGTCATCCTCCAGCGACGAAGGACCGTCGCATCGTGTGTGGGTGCGAGGAGCGGGTGCTCCCCGTTGGTCGTGTGACCGCCTCGAATGTACCAACGGCCACCCGGATTTCCGCGTCATTTCGCGGGTTTCGACCTATTTCCCGGCGTGTCGCGTCACATTGGTCACTCGTGTCACAGGTTTTCGATGGCCCCCTGGCGGGTTCAGGCCCCCGCGCGGGATCAGGCGTTCCCCCGCTCACGCGCCTGATCCCGCGCGATCGCCTGCGTCGCCGGGCATGCAAAAAGGGCGAGGATCCAAGATCCTCGCCCTTTTCGCTAGTGCTTACCAGCTCGACTTGGTCACACCGGGCAGCTCGCCACGGTGCGCCATGTCACGGAAGCGGACACGTGAGATGCCGAACTTCGTGAGGACACCGCGGGGGCGGCCGTCGATGACGTCGCGCGAACGCACGCGAGCCGGCGACGCGTTGCGCGGCAGCTTCTGCAGGCCGACGCGGGCGGCCTCGCGGGCCTCGTCGGTGGCGTTCGGGTCGACCAGGGTCTTCTTCAGCTCGGCACGACGCTCGGCGTAGCGCTCGACGATGACCTTGCGCTGCTCGTTGCGCGCGATCTTGCTCTTCTTAGCCATGGATCAACGCTCCTCTCGGAATTCGACGTGCTGACGGATGACCGGGTCGTACTTCTTGAGCACGAGGCGGTCGGGGGTGTTGCGGCGGTTCTTCTTGGTCACGTACGTGTAACCCGTACCCGCCGTCGAACGCAGCTTGATGATCGGACGGACGTCCTGAGCCTTCTTGGCCATTAGAGCTTCACACCCTTCGCCTGGAGGTCCTTGACGACGTTCTCGATGCCGCGCACGTCGATCACCTTGATGCCCTTGGCGGACACGTTGAGCGTGATCTTACGACCGAGCGAGGGCACGAAATAGGTCTTCTTCTGCACGTTCGGGTCGAAGCGACGCTTCGTCCGGCGGTGCGAGTGCGAGACGTTGTGACCGAAGCCGGGAACAGCTCCGGTCACCTGGCACACTGCTGCCATGATGATGACTCCTTCATTACCGTGAGACCGGACGGCCTCACCCAAGATCCCTTGTCTGCACGCCGCCCCGCATGCCGATCTCTCGGCGGAAGAAGGGGGAGCACACGAACTGCGCACAGGAGCGTGCGCAGACGAAGAGTCAGTCTAGCACGGCCTCGGCCCGCCGTTCGAATCGCCTGAATGGCCCCATCTCAGCCGGAGAAGCCGCCATTCGCGCGACTCGAAGCGTCGGCGGCGCCCCGCCCCCACCGGAAGGCCGAGACTGTCGGGTCGCCGGGGATCCAGAAACGCCAGGGGAAGGCATCCGTCCCGGCAATGCCCGCCACCCCCACCCGCGGACCTTGGGCGACGTCCACCAAGGGAGAGCCGAGCCACAGCTCCGCCCTCGCGCCGTTCTGCTCGTCGCCCGTGATGGCGTCCAGGCCATCGTGCAGGGAGTGCCGCAGCCCCGCGGCCTGTCCGAGCCGTCCCGGTCCGCGCGCGAGGTCCCGGAGGGCGGTGCGGCCGAGCGGCGGGACCGCACGTCGTCGTCGGGCCGCCGCCTCCACGCCGGACACGATCTCCCCGGCACGCAGCAGCACGCCGTCGCCCTGCCCCTCGGGGCCGCAGGCCACGTTGACGCAGGAGTGGATGCCGTGGCTCAGGTACACGTACAGATGCCCGGGCTCGCCCCACATGGTCGCGTTCCGGGCCGTGCGCCCCATGCGGGCGTGCGACCCGGGGTCGGCCACCGCACCCGTACCCTGCCCGTGATACGCCTCGACCTCGGTGATGCGCACGCGCACCTCGACCGGGAGGCCGTCCTCGACGACGACGGTCCGCAGCTCCGCGCCGAGGAGGGCCGGCGCGACCTCGACGGCGGAGCTCATCACGTCATCACGGTTCGCGCGCCGCAGCGTCATGGGCTCCGTCACGTCAGAACCGCGGCGCCGTCTGGCACCAGGACGCATCGAAGCCGGTCAGCGCGACGATCTCGTCCCCGGTCTTCATGTCGATGAGGTGGGTCTCGAGCTTCTCCGGCAGCGGCAACAGCATGCCGTCGTACGGGTTGTCCGCCATGTCCGGCGCGATCGCCACAGCGGCGTACTGCCCGCTCGGCGATGCACAGGCCTGGAGGATCGAATCGGCGGCACTCACTTCGACGAGCGGCGTGGCGGCTCCGGAGTCGTCGACCCGGATCACGGCCTGCCCCACCGGGAGACCGCCCTCATCCCGGGCGACGACGTGGCGCAGGGTCCCCCCGGGAAACGGGGTGATGGAGGTGGCGGTGCCGTAATCCGGCTCGGACGCGGCGAGCGGCTCTTCGGATCCGTCCGCGAGGTCGAGCTCCACCACCGATCCGTCCAGTCGCTCGACGATCGCGGTGTACGTGCCGCGCGAGATGCCCTGGATCGTCGTCGCGAGCCCGAGGGACTGCACGCCCGTGTCGGCGGACTGATCGACGAGCGAGAGCGCCCCGTCGAAGTCGATGAACAGGACGGCGGCGCTGTCGGGCACGAACTGCCACACGAAGACGCTCACCTCCTTGTCGCCGACCTCGATGATGCGGGGTTCGTCGTCGCCGCTCAGCGACTGGGTGACGAGCACGCTCGCGCGCCCCTCCGTGTCGCTGAGCTCGCGATCGGAGTAGCTGTAGCCGACGAGGTTGCCGCGCTCGGACACCTGGATCGCGCCCACGTACCCCTCGCCGGGCAGCGGGAGCTCGCGCTGATCGGAGCCGTCCCTGTCCATCACGAGCAGCCGCGACTGGTCGTCGTCCTCGACAGCGGCCACGAGCTGCGTGGACGTGGCCCGGAAGTCGTCGATGCGCGGGTGGGAGAACACCGGCTGCGCGTTCTCGCCGCTCAGGTCGGTGCGGAAGATGATGTCGTCGCCGTCGGGGTCGCGGCGCAGGAGGAAGATCGACGACGCCGGCGTCTCGAAGGACGTCGTCAGGTCTGCGGCGGGGCCTCCTCCGGCGCCCGTCACCCCGGCGACGGTCACGGTATAGGTCGTGTCGTCGTCGAGGGGCACGGTGAAACGCACGCCCACCCCGCGGCCGGCGGCATCGACCGTGAACGGCACCGACGGCTCGACCGTGACCTGTTCGGGATCGATCGCGGAGAGCGGCTGATTCGCCGTGAGGATGACGCGGCTCCCTGACGACTCGATGGCCTGCGCGGCGTCGACCTGCACGTCGGTGACCCGGGGGCCCTGGAGCAGGCTCACGATTCCGAGGCCCGTGCCGACGAGCACGAGCACCCCGACGACGGCGCCGATCGTGACGAGGAACCGGCGCCGGGACCACGGGGCGCTCCGCGGCGCCTCGTCATCGGCGGGGAGGTCGGTGGTGGGCGTCCAGCCCGGCTCCGAGGCATCTTCGACGACGCCGTCTGCTCGGGAAGCGGACGTCGGGCCCGCGGGGGTGAACACCGGTTCGGGCGCCTGCGGGATCGCGGGGATGCCGGGAGCCGGCTCCTCCGGAGCACGTGTGGCGGCTCCGCGCTCCGCTGCCGCACGCTCGGCTGCTTCGCGCTCGGCTGCTTCGCGCTCGGCTGCTTCGCGCTCCGCTGCGGCTTCGCGCTCCGCTGCGGCTTCCCGGTCGACGGCTGCCTGCTCGGCGGCGACCTCCGCCGCCATGCGCTCCACGGCCGCTCGCTCCTCTGCGACCAGCTCCGCGTCGGCCTGTTCGGCTGCCGCGCGCTCCGCCGCGGTCTGCTCCTCCGCAGCGCGCTCCGCTGCCTCCCTGGCAGCACGCAGCTCGGCGCGGGTGCGTGGGACGTCGGGCGACTCCGGCCGCTCGTCGTCAGTACTCATACGGGTCCTTCGGCTCGTCGATCGCCACGACGTCGGTCGGCTCGATGTGCAGGGAGCCGTCTTCGTCCGCCCGCACCGTCCCGGTGACCTCGACCCACTGGCCCGTCTTGTACGCGTCGGCATCCACACTCACCGGCAGCGCCGCCGTCTGGGCGTCGATGACGCAATGGGTGATCACGAGGCGTGTGAGGTTGACGTCGTCCCCCTCGCCCGGCGTGACGAAGCCCTGCAACGTGACGTCGGCTCCGTCGTACGCCGTGGTGTTGGTCGCGGCGGCGAAGACGCTCGCCCAGTCGCCCACACCGAAGGTCGACGTGTCAGCGACCCCGAGGGCGACGGTGTCGGCGCCGGCGAACAGCGCGGTCTGCTCCCCGGCGCGGGACATCGCGAGCTCCACCGAGAGCGAGGCGGGCGGGAGGACGAGCGCGGAGACGACGACACCGGTCGCGACCACGCCGCCGGCCAGCGCACCGACACCCGCGAGACTCCGGCGCGACGGCCCGGAGGGGTGCGCGGTCTCGTCGGACGAGGGCGCCTCGGGCCCGGCGGAGCGCGAGGCCGCGGGGCCATGGTCGTGCCCGTGGTCCTCCTCGGCACCCAACGGCAGCATGCACGACCAGACGGCCCCGGCGAGCGTCACGACGGCGGCGGCGGATGCGAACCACACCGACTCCGGGCTGATGTAGAGGCTGAGACGGTCGGTCACCGCGAGGCCGAGGGTGACGACGGCGACGACCGAGGCGAGACCGATCCCCAGCCACCGGGTGGCAAGGGCGCGGGAGCGGGCGGAGAACTCAGGCAAGGACGTTCACCCCGATCCCGATCGCGAAGGCCGATGCCAGCACGACGGCGGTGATGCCGACGAGCGTCCTGGTGGTGAACGTCGTGCGCATCAGCGCGAGCATCTTGATGTCGACGAGAGGCCCGACGAGGAGGAACGCGACGAGCGCCCCCGAGGAGAAGGTGGACGCGAACGACAGCGCGAAGAAGGCGTCGACGTTGGAGCAGATCGCCACGACGATCGCGAGCAGCATCATCGCGATGATCGAGAGCACGGGGTTGGCGCCGATCGTGAGCAGGACGTCGCGCGGGATGAGCACCTGGACGGCCCCGGCGAGCGCGGAGCCGATCACGAGCGCCGGCATCACGGCCCGCAGCTCCACGAGGAACTGCGTGAGACTGCGGCGCACGGGGGTCCCCGGTTCGTGCGTGACGCGCTCGCACGTGTCGACGAAGCGCTGTGTGAGCAGCGACTCCGGCGAGGGGTGGCGGCTGTAGATCCACCCGATGAGGTTCGCGATGAGGTAGCCGCCGACGAGGCGGGCGACGAGGATGCCGCCGTCCCATCCGAAGGCGGCGTGCGTCGTGAGGATCACGATCGGGTTGACGATCGGCGCCGCGATGAGGAAGGTCAGCGCCTCCGCGGGGGCGAGTCCGCGCATCATGAGCCCGCGGGCGAACGGGACGTTTCCGCACTCGCAGACCGGGATGAGCATGCCGAGCAGGGAGAGCACGGCCCGGCGAGCCCACGCCCGTCGCGGGAGCCAGCGGTGGATGACGTCCGCCGGGAGCCAGACCTGCACGACGATCGACAGCAGCACGCCGAGCACGACGAACGGCAGCGCCTCGATGAGCACGCTGAGGGCGAGCGTCAGACCGTCCTGCGCTCGGGTGGGAAGCGAGGCGGGGAAGAGGGTGGGGAGGAAGGCGTCGATGAGGAACAGCGCCGCGACGATCACGGCGCCGATGCTGACAGCGATCCACGTCGAGCGCGGCGAGGGCGCTCGACGGTGCGTGTGGCCCGGACGGGTGGCCGTTCGTGCCGGGGCGGTCACGCTGTCGCAGCCCTCTCGGCGTCGCGCTTGTTGGCGCAGGGGGTGCAGAGCCCGAAGATGTCGACCACGTGGGCGGCTTCGGTGAAGCCGTGCAGAGCGGCCGTGCGATGAGCCCACTGCTCCACGTCCTTCGCCTCGATCTCGACCGTGAGGCCGCAGGATCGGCAGATGAGGTGGTGGTGGTGGCCCTGAGTGGTGCACGCGCGATAGAGCGCCTCCCCCTCAGGACTCTGCAGCGAGTCGGCGTCGCCCGCGGCCGCAAGCCCGGCGAGAGCGCGGTAGACCGTGGCCAGGCCGATCCCGGTGTTGTCGTCCCGGAGTGTCGCGTGGAGGCTCTGCGCGCTCACGAAACCGCGCGCGTCGGCGAGCGCTTCGCGCACGCGTTCGCGCTGCCAGGTGTTCCGCTGAGCCATGCCATCGATTCTAGGCCGGGACGGTTGGCGAGGGCTGGGAGCGGCCCACCCCCGCTTCACGTCGCCCGATTGGCAGCATCTCCGGCCGAAATAGAGCAAAGTGAGCGACTTGAACGGGGTCAGACGCGGGTGACCCGGGAACGGACGCGCTGCACGATCCAGCACACGACGTAGATCGTGAACGACAGGGTCGTGATGTAGGGGCTCACCGGGAGGGTTCCGGCGAGAGCGAGCAGGATCCCGCCGACGGCCGAGACGAACCCGAACAACGCCGCCAGCACCGGCACCGCGACAGGACCCGCCGTGATCCGCATGGCCGCGGCAGCCGGCGTCACCAGCAGCGCCATCACGAGCAGCGCGCCGATGATGTGCACGCTCACCGCGACGATGAGCCCCAGCAGCACCATGAACAGCAGGCTCACGGTGCGGGTGGGCACCCCGCGGGCGGCCGCCGACTCCGGGTCGAGCGAGTCGAAGCGCAGCGGATTCCACATCACGAGCAGGCCGAGCAGCACCACGAGGCTGATGCCGATGAGCCAGCCGAGGTCGGGGCTCGAGACCGACACGATCTGCCCCGTGAGGAGGCTGAACCGGTTGGCACTCCGGCCGTCGTACAGCGACAGGAACAGGATGCCGAGACCGAGCCCGAACGGCATGAGCACGCCGACGATCGAATTGCGGTCCCTGGCCTTGGCGCCGAGGACCCCGATGAGGATCGCCGCCACGAGGGCTCCGCCGAGGGAGCCGAGCACCACGCTGCCGCCGAACAGCAGCGCCGCCGCCGCCCCCGCGAAGGAGAGCTCGCTCACCCCGTGCACCGCGAAGGCGAGATCGCGCTGCATGACGAAGACCCCGATGAGGCCGCCGACGAGGCCGAGCACGGCACCCGCGATGATCGAGTTCGAGAGCAGGGCGACGAGCTCGCCGTAGTCCTGGAACGAGAAGATGTCGTCCCAGCCGACCATCGGGACGAGGGCGGACGCGGCGATCATGCGGCGCCCCCATGCTCGTGGTCGTGGTCGTGGTGCGGCTCCGCATCGGGGACGCCGACGACGACGAGCCGGTCGCCGGCGCGGAGCACGAACACCGGGGTGCCGTAGAGGTCCGTCAGCACGCGGGTCTGCAGAACCTCCTCCGGGGTCCCGAGGAGGAACCGGCCCCCGGCGATGTAGAGGATGCGGTCGACGCGGTTCAGGATCGGGTTGACGTCGTGCGTGACGAAGAGCACGGCGGCCCCGCGCTCCCGACGCTGCCGGTCGATGATGTCGGTGACGGCGACCTGGTTGGCGAGGTCGAGGTTCGACAGCGGCTCGTCGCAGAGGAGCAGTGCGGGCTCGTCGGCCAGCGCCTGTCCGACCCGGAGACGCTGCTGCTCCCCGCCGGAGAGCAGGCCCACCCGGCGGTCCGCGTACGAGGTCGCCCCGACCGCGGCCAGCAGCGCGTCGACCTTCGCCCGGTCGCCGCGGTGCGGGACCGGGAAGCCGAAACGGCTGCCCTGCACGCCGAGGGCGACGAGATCACGGGCTCGCATGCTCGTGTCCGGGGCGAGCGAGCGCTGCTGCGGGATGTACCCGATGCGGGCGTTGCCACGGTGCACCGGCTCGCCGGCCACGCGGATGCTGCCGCGCGAGAGGGGCTGGAGTCCCAGGATGCTGCGGAGGAGCGTCGTCTTCCCGGAGCCCGACGGGCCGAGCACGGCGATGAACTCCCCGGGCTGCACCGTGAGGTCGAGCCCCGACCAGAGCTCGCGGTCGCCCCGCTGCAGGGCGCCGTCCGCGATCTCGAGGACCGGACCGCGGACCTCGGCGGGTCCCTGAGCGTGCCGAACGGCTCCGCTCACGACTGGACGGCGGCGGCGAGGCTCTGGATCGCGTCACTCATCCACTCAGAGTACGACGATCCGTCCTCGAGCAGCTCCGTGAACGCGACCATGGGCACGCCCGCGTCCTCCGCGGCCTTCTCCACGCGCTCCGTCTCCGCGCCCCCGGTCTGAGCGTTGGTGAGCACGGCGGTCACATCGCCGGCGCCCACGACCTGGAGCGCCTCGAGCAGCACGGCGGGCGCGACGTCGCTGCCCTCTTCCACGGACTCCGCGAAGCCGTCCGGGGTGACGTCCGTGAGCCCGGCGGCGGTGGCCAGGTAGCCGGGCAGCGGCTCGGTCAGGAACACTGTCGCACCGCCGGCATCCGCCTTGATCGCCTCGAGGTCGCCCTCGAAGCCCTCCAGCTCCGCGACGAGCTCGT
Organism: Microbacterium sp. K36; assembly: GCF_004794355.1. NCBI lineage: Bacteria > Bacillati > Actinomycetota > Actinomycetes > Micrococcales > Microbacteriaceae > Microbacterium > Microbacterium sp. K36. The sequence continues at coordinate 75,940 of NZ_SSDN01000086.1, forward strand.
CCGCGTTCGCGCGGAACGTGTCGGCGCCGTCGGGGTCGATCTCGGTGAGCTCGTCGGCGATCGCCTCGACGACGTGGATCATCGTGTGCGGGTCGAACCAGACGTGCTCGTTGAAGCCCTCGATGTGATCGTGGCCGGCGTGGTCCTCCCCCTCGGCCTCGTGATCGTGCGCCTCGTCCGTCGCGGACTCGTCGTCGGCGTGATCGTGGTCCTCGCCCTCCTCGTGACCCTCGTTGCCCGGGTAGTCGTGCGAGAACTCCACGGCCGTGACGACGTGCGGGTCCTGCGCATCCTGCAGGAGGCTGTCGATGAACGCGTCGTAGCCGCCGCCGTTCTCCACCACGAGGTCGGCCTTCTGCAGCGTGAGGCGGTCGCGAGCGCTCGCCTCGTAGGAGTGCGGGTCCTGGGTGACCGAGTCGATGATCGAGGTGACGTCGACCCGGTCGCCGCCGACCTGCGCGGCGATGTCGCCGTAGACGTTCGTGCTCGCGACGACCGCCACCGTGCCGTCGTCCTCCGCCGCGCCGGAGGTCGACGAGCATCCGGCCAGCGTGAGGGCGGCGACCGAGGCGAGCGTGAGGGCGAGGACGGGCTTCTTCATGATTCCTACTCTAATCGCTAATGAGAACCATTATCAAACCGGCGTCCTCGCCCCCGACTGCCCGGTCAGCGCGCCAGCGCCCCCGGGGCGATCCACGCCGTGGCCTCGCCCGGCAGCACGGAGCCGTCGAGGGCCACGGTCGACAGCACGGCGTCGTCGGCCGCAGCGCCGAGCTCGAACGGCGCGGTGCCGAAGTTCGTCACGACCTCCCAGCCGTTCGGGCGCCGGAACCGGAGCACGTCCTCCCGGCCCGTGTCGACCCACTCGAGCGTCTCCCCGGTCTGCAGCACTCGCCGCAGCCGCAGGGCCTCGCGGTACAGGTTGAGGGTCGAGCCGGGGTCGGCGTCCTCCACCTCGACCGCATGCTCCGCGAACCAGCCGGGCTGCGGCAGGTGCGCGCCGGCCGCGCCGAAGCCGTACGAGCTGCCCGACGCCGTCCACGGCAGCGGCACGCGGCAGCCGTCGCGGCCGAGCCCGTCGAAGTCCGCACCACGGAAGAACCCGGGGTCCTGCCGCTGGTCGGGCGCGATGTCGGCGACCTCGTGCAGGCCCAGCTCCTCGCCCTGGTAGAGGTAGGCGCTGCCGGGCAGCCCGAGCAGCAGCAGCGTCGCGGCGTGCGCCCGGCGCAGGCCGCCCTCGCGGTCGAGACCCTCCTCCGGGCCGCCGGCGCGCACCCACTCGGTGCCCTGCTTGACCGCGCGGCCGCGCAGCGGCGGCAGGCCGTAGCGGGTGGCATGCCGCGTCACATCGTGGTTCGAGAGCACCCAGGTGGTCGACGAGCCGGCGGCCTGCGCCTGGGCGAGGTTGTCGGCGATGATGCGCTGGAAGTCGGCCGCGTCGAAGTCGGCGACGAGCAGGTCGAAGTTGAACGCCTGTCCGAGCCCCTCCGCGGAGGCGTACTTCGCGCGGCGCTCGGGGGTCTCCACCCACGCCTCGGCGACCGCGGTGCGCGGCGGGTCGTACTCGTTGAAGACCGCGCGCCACTGCGCGTAGATCTCGTGCACGTCGTCGCGGTCGATCATCGGGTGCGTGCCCGAGGTGCGGTCCATCGCGTCGAGCTCGGCGCGCGACGGCAGCGGCTCGGTGAGGTCCTTGGTCAGCATGTGGGCCACATCGATGCGGAACCCGTCCACGCCGCGGTCGGACCAGAAGCGGAGCGTCGTCAGGAAGTCCTCGCGCACCTCGGGGTGGTCCCAGTTCAGGTCGGGCTGCTCGACGGCGAAGTTGTGCAGGTACCACTGGCCGTCCGCGACACGCTCCCAGGCGCTGCCGCCGAAGACCGAGACCCAGTCGGTGGGCGGCTCTGCGCCGTCGGGGCCGGTGCCCTCACGGAAGATGTAGCGCTCTCTGGCGGCCGAACCACGGCCTGCGGCGAGCGCCTCCTGGAACCAGGCGTGCTGGTCGGAGGTGTGGTTGGGGACGATGTCGACGACGACGCGGATGCCCCGCGCGTGCAGCGCCTCGACCATGGCGTCGAAGTCGTCGAGGGTGCCGAGACGCGGGTCGACGTTCCGGTAGTCCGCCACGTCGTACCCGCCGTCGGCGAGTTCCGACGGGTAGAACGGGCTCAGCCACACCGCGTCGATGCCGAGCTCAGCGAGGTAGTCGGCGCGCGACACGATGCCGGGGATGTCGCCGAGGCCGTCGCCGTCGGCGTCCGCGAAGCTCCGCGGATAGATCTGGTACACGGCGGCCTGACGCCACCAGGTCGCGGTCTTGTCGTCTTCGCGGGTCGCGGTGAGCAGCGAATCGGTCATGAGGAAGAGGCTCTCCTTGTTTCTTGCGGGGGTCGGGTCAGCCCTTGACGGCACCCTGCGTGACACCCTCCATCACCCAGCGCTGAGTGAAGAGATAGGCGACGATCGCGGGGGCCATGGCCATCAGGTACGAGGCGAAGGCGACGTTGTAGTTGTTGCTGAACTGGTTCTGGAAGAGGTTCTGCCGCACCGGCAGCGTCTGCAGCGCGGGGTCGGAGATGATCAGCGACGGCATCATGAAGTCGTTCCAGGCGTAGAGGAAGGCGAAGATGCCGACCGTGGCGCTCATCGGCGCGAGCAGCGGGAAGATGAGTCGCCAGAACGTCTGCCAGGTCGTGGCGCCGTCGATCCGCGCGCTCTCCTCAAGCTCGATGGGGATCGAGCGCAGGAAAGCCGTGAACAGCAGCACGCTGAAGCTGAGCTGGAACATGGTGGCGAGGATGATCACGCCGAACGGGTTGTCGAGGCCGACGCGTCCGGTGAGCTGGATCTGCGGAAGCGCCACGACGGGGAACGGGATGAACATCGCCGCGAGCAGGTAGAAGAACGAGTAGCGGAATAGCCGGCGGTCCCAATTACGCACGATCGCGTACGACGCGAAGGCCGCGAGGACGATGGTCGCGATGACCGTGCCCGCCGTGACGAGCAGCGAGATCGCGGCCCCCACGGGGAACTTCGTCAGCGTCCACGCCTGCACGAAGCCGTCGATGCTGAACGGCGCCGGCAACGAGAACGCGTTGCCGTCGACTGCCTGCCCGGTGGTCTTGAACGCCATCGAGATCGTCACGTACAGCGGGATGAGGATGGTCGCCGTGCACAGGATCAGGATGATGGTGCCCGACCAGTTGACGCGCTCCATCTTCTGCCGCTTCCGGCGTCCGTCCGCGGGGATGGTGGTGAGGGTCTCCGTCGACATCAGAACGTGTTCCTTCCGCGGGTCAGCGAGAGCTGGAGGACGGAGATGAGCACGGCCACGATGAAGAAGATCGTGGCGTTGGCCATCTGGTAGGCGTAGTCGCCGCCGTTGAAGCCCGCGATGATCGTCATCGCGACGCTGCGGGTGGCGGTGCCGGGACCGCCGTTGGTGAGGCCGACGATGATGTCGTAGGCGTTGAGGAAGCCCTTGAAACCGAGGATCACGTTGATGACGACGTATCCGGCGACGAGGGGGATGGTGATGCGGGTGAGCTGCTGCGTGCGGCTGGCGCCGTCGATGCTCGCCGCCTCGTACACCTCGCCCGGCACCGACAGGAGTCCGGCGATGTAGATGAGGAGCGTGCCGGGGACCGCCTGCCAGGCGGTGACGATCACGATCGCGACCCAGGCGAGATCGGGGTTGGCGAGCAGGCTCGTCTCCAGCCACGGGATGCCGGTGGCCGCGCCCGCCGAGGGGATCGAGTTCGAGAACAGGAAGTTGAAGACGTAGGCGATGATGATGCCCGAGATCACCATCGGGATCACGAAGATCGTCCGCAGCCCCGTCTTGAACCGGATCCGGGACGTGAGGCCGACCGCCAGCAGGAACGCGATGACGTTGACGACGATCACGGTCGCGATCGAGAAGCCGAACGTGAAGAGGTAGCTCTGCAGGATCGCCGGGTCGCTGAACAGCGCGATGTAGTTCGTCAGCCCGTTGAAGCTCCATTCGCCGATGCCGATGGAGTCGGTGAAGCTGAAGAAGATGCCGATCACGCCGGGGACGGTGATCGCGAGCGTGAAGATCACGAGGGTCGGCAGGAGGAACAGGTAGTAGATCGGCTCGACGCGGCGGGTGTGGCGGCGGATCTTCCGCGGCCCGCCGGTGAGGATCGCCGTGGTGCTCGTCCCGGCGTCGGCGCCGGTGGTCGTGGTGGTGCTCATGGCGCGGACTCCTCTGTCTCGCCCGATGCGGAATCCTCGGAGCTCGGGATGGGGGCGCGGAAGGCGATGCGGGCCCAGTCGGCGTCCATGGTGCGGAGGATGGACGACGGGGCGGCGCCGAGGACCATGGCCTGCGCGTAGTTGAAGATCGGGAGGGTCTTCGGGACGAGCACCGAGGGGCCCTGATAGATCCGTCCCTCGTCGTAGTACTCGATCATGCCCTCGATACGAGGGTCGTCCGGCGGCGCCGCGTCGGTCGTCGGGGTGAACCCGAGCTGCGACGCGTTGTACTCCTCGATGTGCTCGGGGAGGTAGAGATACTCCAGGAAGTCGCGCGCCGCCTCCTGGTGCTTTGACTCCTCCGGGATCATGACCGCGAGGTCCATGTTCACGCGGACCGCGAGGTCGTCCGGGTCGTCCGTCATGGGCAGAGGGAAGGTCCCGAGGTCGAGGTCGGGGTCGGTCTTGGCGATCTCGCTGAACGCCCACGGCCCCTGCAGGTACATCGCGGCCTCGCCCTTCGCGAAGGCGAGGTTCCCGTCTCCGTACGCCCGGCTCGCGGCGTCCTCGTTCGTGTACTCGTCAGCGAGCACCATCATCCTGTCCATCGGCTCCGCGAAGTCCTTCTCGAACGAGACCTCGGAGTCCTGACCGACGTCGGTGCCCTCGGCGGCGAGCGCGTCGAAGAACGCCAGCACGTCGAGCGAGCCGCCGACGGCGTAGTCGTACCACCCCTGCCCGACCGTCCAGTCGTCCTTGAAGGTGGCGTAGAACGGGTCGATCCCGGCCTCACGGAGGCTGTCGCTGACGGCGAGAAGCTCGTCCCAGGTCCGCGGCACCTCCAGGCCCTGCTCCGCGAAGATCTGCTTGTTGTAGATGACGGAGGCGGCCATGACCGAGTACGGCAGCGCGCTGGTGCGCCCTGCGCAGGAGCCGTACTGGTCCATGAGCGGCTGCAGGTCGTCGCGGATCCCGCCGGCGGCCTCCGTGTCGGAGAGGTCGGTGAGCGCGCAGCGCTGCACGAAGCGGGCGACCTCGTAGTTGTAATTGGCGAGCATGATGTCGGGCGGATTGCCCCGGACGAAGCTCGCGGAGACGACGTCGACGCCGGACGTGTCGATCTCCACCCGCACGTCGTCCTGCGACGCGTTGTACTCCGCGACGAGCTCCGTCATGAACGGGATCGCCTCGCGCTTGCTGAACGTGAAGCGGATGGTCTCCGCTCCCCCGCCCGCGGCGCAGCTGGTGAGCGCGGCGCCGGTCAGCACGAGGCCGAGCGCTCCGGCGGTCCAGCGCACCGCCCGTGATCGTGTGGCAGACACCATCGTCCTTTCGTAGATCCGCGGAGTAAATCTAGTGAGCGAATTTAGTCCGTCTAGAGGTACTGTCTCATCTGGGCGACAGAAAGGTCAAGGGGAGTGACAGAGGTCTCGACGGGACTCGGCACCGGCCGCGCGAGCGTGAGCGCGGTGCTCGACTTCGCCTGGACGGCGGGCGAGTTCACCGCGACCGAGGCCATGGCCGGGACCTCGTTGACGCGCTCCACCACCATCGACGCGATCGACACGCTCGTCACCGCGGAGGTGCTGCGTGAGCTGCCGAACGCCCGCGCCATCGGCGACTACCGCTCCGGACGCCCGGCGCGCCGCTTCGCCCTCGCGGCGGACCTCGGCGTGGTGATGGGGATCGACGCCGGCGACACGCACCTCGCGGTGACCGTCGCGGATCTGCTCGATCGCACGCTCGTGCATCATCGCGTGGAGGTCGACCCCGCGCAGAGCGCCGACGACCGTCGGGCGACGATCCTGCAGCACCTCGCCGCCGCGCGCGACGAGGCCGGGGTGCCAGCGGAGCGCGTGCTCGCGGTGTGCGCCGGCGTCGCCGCCCCCGTGAACCGCGACGGCATCTCGCCCCCGCACCCCGACGGCTTCTGGGAGCGCACGAACCCCGGCCTCGCGGAGGCTCTGCGCGACTGGGCCCCGGTGGTCGAGGTCAAGAACGACGCCCAGCTCGCCGCGATCGCCGAGGGGACGCTCGGAGTCGCCGTCGACTGCCGCGACTACGTGGCCCTGCTCGCCAGCGAGCGCTTCGGCGGGGGCGTCGTCGTCGACGGGCATGTGCTGCACGGCGCCCACGGTGGCGTCGGCGAGGGCGTGGTGTTCGATCACATCATCGGCGTCGGCTCGGCGGTGGGGCTTCGGTATGCGCTGGAGGAGCAGGCCCGGAGCGCCGTCGAGGACGGAGATGCTGCCGCGGACGGAACCCTCGGCCGGTTCGTGGCGGACGGGCCGATCGATCCCCGGCTGGTGCTGACGCTCGCGGCCTCCGGAGACGTCGACGCCCTCCGGGTCGCCGAGCGTGTGGGCGCCACTCTCGCCCGGGTCGTCGGCGTGCTCGGCAGCATGTACGACCCCGCCCGCGTGATCATCTGCGGTGCCGTGGCGGAGAGCATCGAACCCGTGCTGGCCGCCGCCCGCCGGATCCTCCCGGACGAGCTGCACCTGCCCGCACCCGAGATCCTCGCCTCGACCCTCGGCGCGGAGGTCGTGTCGGCCGGCGCGATCGCGACCGCCCGGAAGGCTGCCCGGGAACGTGCCGTTCCCCGCCTCGCGGAACAGCGTCTCACCGCCTGATCCCCTCTCCCTCCCTTCCCTCGCGAGAACAGGCAAGCGCGCGAGTTCAGGCCCCTCCACCCCTGGCTGCCTGTTCCCGCGCGAACGCCTGTGTCGCGGTCGCCCGGACGGGCTGGTCGCGGTCAGGACAGTGTCGGCGGAATACCGAAGAGGCTGTGGAAGGCGGCCGAGCCGGCGGGAGAGATCGTCACGGCGCGCGAGGTCTGCTGAGCATGGATCCAGCCCCGGTCGCGTGAGGCGCGGAGGAGGACGGCACCGAGGTGACCCGAGAGATGCGAGCGCCGTTCGGTCCAGTCGAGGCAGCTCCGCACAAGAGGACGACGAGACGACGGCACCAACGCGTCCGGCCCCGCGATGCTCTCGAACAGGTCGCGCCCCGTCGCGGTCACCGCGAGGTCCGGCGTGAGGTGCCCCCGCTCGACGAGCGCGTCGAAGAGGGCGACCCCCAGGCGACCGGCGAGGTGGTCGTAGCAGGTGCGGGCCAGGGCCATGCCGTCTCGCGCCGTCGCTGAACGAAGGCTCGAGACGGGAGCCGCCTTCCCGGCGTATGCAGTCGCGGCCTCGATGATGTGCGCGGCGTCGGGAGACGCGAGAGTGACGTAGGAGTGCCGCCCCTGTCGGCGGAGTGCGACGAGCCGGACGTCGAGGAGCGTCGTCAGGTGCTCCGACGCCGTCGACCTCGACACCCCGGCGGCACGCGCGAGCTCGCCGGACGTCCATGCCCGGCCGTCGAGGAGCGCCAGACACATCTGCACCCGCGTCGGGCTGCTGAGCGCGTGTCCCAGCTGGGACACGGACGAGGGATCGACGATCACGCCACGACGGGGTCGTCGAGGAGCGGCGCGCGGAAGTTGGAGCCGACCCGAGGCCCCTGGGCGAAGTAGTGGCGGAAGGCGTAGGAGAGAGGGTCCCACTTGTCCGTGTCGATGCGGTCCGGTCCGTGCGCCTTCAGGATGTCCTCGTGCACGTGGACCTGCAGGACCTCCGCTTCGACCGCCAGTGCGTCGCCGCCGTCGATCGGGATGATCTGCGCCACGCGCGCTTCGATCTGCACCGGACATTCTGCGATCCGGAACGGGATGACCACGTCCGACGGCATGGGGGTGAAGCCCCCGAGACTCCATTTGTCCGGTTCATGCCGGTAAGCGGGAACCTTCTCGGCGGGAACCGGCGAGCGGCCGGTGGTCGGCGCGATCGCCTCCACGGCGTGCACGAGGTCGGCGGAGGGGAGGTTGATGACGAGGTCCCTGACCCGTTCGATATTCGCGGCCGCCTGCCCTTCGGCACCTAGCCCGAGCATGTACCGCGTCCCCAGCGCCCATGCGGACGAGATCGGGCTGATGTTCGAAGACCCGTCCGGGTTGACCGTGGTGATCAGCGCGACGGGAGTCCCGAAGTACAACACCGGCAGGTCGACGCTCCGCGTGGTTCTCATCCGTCCATTCTCGCCACCCGATCGTTCGGGCCGCGCCGAAGTGTGGACTCCCTCAGTCCACCAGGAGCGCGGGCTCCTCGAGGATGGAGGCCACATCGGCGATGAAGCGGCTCATGCCGTCGCCGTCGATCACGCGGTGGTCGAACGAGCCGGCGACCGTGGTCACCCAGCGCGGACGCACCTCGCCGTCGACGACCCAGGGCTTCTGGCTGATCGTGCCCATGGCGACGATGCCGGCCTCGCCCGGGTTGATGATCGGCGTGCCCGCGTCCATCCCGAACACGCCGATGTTCGTGATGGTGATCGTCCCGTTCTGCTGGTCGGCCGGCGGGGTCTTGCCCTCGCGCGCCGTGAGCGTGAGCCGGTTCAGGGCGCGGGCGAGGTCCTTCATGCTGAGGTCCTGCGCGTCCTTGATGTTCGGCACGAGCAGGCCGCGGGGCGTGGCGGCGGCGATGCCGAGGTTCACATAGTGGCGCACGGCGATCTCGGCCCCGGCTTCGGTGTCGATCCAGGCCGCGTTGACCATCGGCGTCCGGCGCACCGCCCAGATCACCGCGCGGGCCATGATGAGCAGCGGCGAGACCTTGATGTCGGCGTAGTCGGGCGAGGCCTTGAGGCGCTTGACGAGCTCCATCGTGCGGGTGGCGTCGATCTCCTTCCACACCGTCACGTGCGGGGCGGAGTACGCGCTCTGCACCATCGCCGACGACGTCGCCTTGCGCACGCCCTTCACGGGGATGGACTCGGTGCGGTCGTCCCCCGCCGCCGATGGGCGCACGGGCGCGAGGCCACGCGCCAGGCCGGACGGGGCCTGCGGCGCCGGCACCGTCTCCTCCCGCACGCTCCCCCACTCCGGGGTCTCGATGTTGCGGAAGACGCTGGCCTGGGACGCGTGCTTCATCACGTCGTCGCGGGTGACCTCGCCGTCGGCGCCCGTGGGCGTCACGCTCGTGAGGTCGACGCCGAGGTCACGGGCGAGCTTGCGGATCGGCGGCTTCGCGATCACGCCGACCGACGACCGGACGGGGCGCTCGGCCGGGCGCTTCCGCCGCGAGGTCGCACCGCTCCCGGAGCCGTAGCCGACGAGGACCGACCCGCCGCCCTCCTCGGGCGCGGGCGCCTCCGCCGTCGCGACGGTGCCGGGTGCGACCGAACCGGTCCCCGAGCCGGCCGCGGGGTCGGTCACGAAGGTGATGATCGGCGTGCCGACCTCGACCGTCGCCCCCTCATTGACGAGCAGCTCGCCGACCACGCCCGCGTGCGGGGAGGGCAGCTCGACCAGGGACTTCGCGGTCTCGATCTCGCAGATGACGTCGTTGATGGCGACCCGGTCGCCCGGGGCCACCTTCCACGCGACGATCTCGGCCTCGGTCAGCCCTTCGCCGACGTCCGGAAGGGGGAAGTTCTGCGTGCTCATGCGGAGTCCTTTCGTGGGCCGCGTTCACAACTCAGGAGACTCGAACCGGTGCGCGCCCCTGCGCCCGCGCTGGACGGGTGAAGGGGGCGGTTGTCCTGAGTTGTGAACATGGAACGTCGGTGTCAGTAGGCCAGGGAGCGGTCGACGGCTTCGAGGATGCGGTCGGCATCCGGCAGGTAGGCGCCCTCGAGCTTCGCGGGCGGGAACGGGGTGTCGTAACCCGAGACCCGCAGCACGGGAGCCTCGAGGGCATAGAACGCCCGCTCCATCACGGTCGCGGCGATCTCGCTGCCGAGGCTCGTGAATCCCGGAGCCTCCTGCGCGTAGACCATGCGTCCGGTCTTGCGCACCGACCCGAGGATCGGCTCGTAGTCCACCGGGGACAGCGACCGCACGTCGACGACCTCGCAGCTCGTGCCCTCGGCTTCGGCGAGCGCAGCGGCCTGCAGCAGCGTCGTGACCATGGCGCCGTGTCCGACGAGCGTCACGTCGGTCCCGGTCCGCACCACCCGCGAGGAGTGCAGCGGGACGGCGGGCGCGTCGAGCTCGACCTCGCCCTTCGGCCAGTACCGGCTCTTCGGCTCCAGGAAGATCACCGGGTCGTCCGACGCGATGGCCTCCTGGATCATCCAGTAGGCGTCGTTCGCGGTGGACGGCGACACCACGCGCAGACCGGGGGTGTGCGTGAAGTACGCCTCCGGGCTCTCCTGGTGGTGCTCGACCGCGCCGATGTGCCCGCCGTACGGGATGCGGATCACGACGGGCAGCCGCAGCGACCCCTCGTGCCGGTTGGTGAGCTTGGCGAGCTGGGTGGTGATCTGGTCGAACGCGGGGAAGACGAAGCCGTCGAACTGGATCTCGACGACGGGACGGAACCCGGCCATCGCGAGGCCGATCGCGGTTCCCACGAGGGCCGACTCCGCGAGCGGGGTGTCCAGCACGCGCTGCTCCCCGAAGTCGCGCTGGAGGTGCTCGGTGATGCGGAAGACGCCGCCGAGCTTGCCGATGTCCTCGCCCATGAGGAGCACCTTGGGGTCGTCCTCCATCGCCTTGCGCATTCCGGCGTTCAGCGCCTTGCCCAGCGGCATGGTCTCCCGGGTCACTGGCCCTCTCCTTCGAACGACGCCTCGTAGCGGGCGCGCCACGCTTTCTGCTCCTCGATCAGCGGATGCGGCTCGCTGTACACGTGGTCGAACATGAGGTCGGCGCGGGGCGGGCCGAGCTGCACGGTGCGGGCGCGGAGGTCTTCCGCGGCATCGGCGGCCTCGGCGTCGACCTCGGCGAAGAAGCCCTCCTCGGCACCGCGGTTCTCCAGGAAGGCGCGCATGCGGACGATCGGGTCACGCCCGGCCCACGCGAGCTCCTCGTCGTCGCCGCGGTACTTCGTGGGATCGTCGCTGGTCGTGTGCGCGCCGAGCCGGTAGGTCACGGCCTCGATGGCACGGGGTCCGCTGCCGGCGCGCGCCTCGTCGAGGGCCACGCGGGACACCGCGTAGCTGGCGAGTACGTCGTTGCCGTCCACGCGGACGCTCGGGATGCCGTACCCTGCGCTGCGCTGCACGAGCGGCACCCGGGACTGCGTGGTGACGGGGACCGAGATCGCCCAGTGGTTGTTCTGCAGGAAGAAGAGCGTCGGGGCCTGGTAGCTGGCCGCGAACACCATGGCCTCGTGCACGTCGCCCTGGCTGGAGGCGCCGTCGCCGTAGTAGACGACGACCGCCTCGTCGCGCTCGGGGTCGCCGGTGCCGGTGCGGCCGTCGAACGTGAGGCCCATCGCATAGCCGGCGGCGTGCAGCACCTGGGAGCCGAGGACGAGCGTGTAGAGCCGGGTGTTGCCGTTCTTCGGGTCGGTCGGATCCCAGCCGCCGTGGGAGACGCCGCGCATGAGCTTGATGATGTCCAACGGATCCACGCCGCGGATCCGGGTGACCGCGTGCTCGCGGTACGAGGGGAAGATCGTGTCCTGCACGCGCGCCGCCCGACCGGAGCCGACCTGCGCCGCCTCCTGTCCGCGGCTCGGCGGCCACAGGGCGAGCTGGCCCTGGCGCTGCAGGTTGGTGGCCTGGGTGTCGATCGCGCGGATGCCCACCATGTCGCGGTAGAACTGCGCGAGCTCGTCGTCGGGGATGGCCTCGATGAGCGGCAGGTACTGCTCCGCGGCCGGCGTCGGGGCGACCTTTCCGGTCTCGTCCAGAACGCGCACGAGGGGGGTCTCAGAGGTGCTCACGGCCCCCACGCTACCCGCGTCGGCATGCCGGGTCACGCATACCTAGGACGCCCTCGTATCTCCCCGGAACCCCGAGATTCCGCGGTTCGCAGGGCGGTGCCGCGCTCAGCGGAGGGTCGCCGCGACCTCGAGCACGCGGGCGACGGCCGCCTCCTCGCCGACGGAGATCCGGATGCCGTCGCCGGAGAACGGACGCACGATCAGGTCGGCGTCGATGAACGCCGCTGCGACCTCGTCGGTGCGCGCGCCGGTCGGCAGCCAGACGAAGTTGCCCTGGGCGTCCGGCACCTCCCAGCCCTGCGCGCGGAGCCCCTCGACGAGACGGGCGCGGCGTTCGACGATCACGGCGACGCGCTCCAGGAGCTCGGCTTCGGCGTCGAGGCTCGCGATGGCGGCGTTCTCGGCGGCGGACGTGACAGACAGCGGGATGCCGGTCGTCCGTGCCGCGTCGAGCACCTTCTCGTGGCCGACCGCATAGCCGACCCGGAGCCCGGCCAGACCGTAGGCCTTGGAGAACGTGCGGAGGACGACCACGTTCGGGTGCGCCTCGAAGACGCGCTCGGCCAGGCCGTCGACGGCATCGGGGGCGGTGACGAACTCGGCGTAGGCCTCGTCGAGGATGATGAGCACGTCGGACGGCACGCGGTCCACGAACGCCGCGAACTCGGCAGACGTGACGATGGGTCCGGTCGGGTTGTTCGGCGTGCAGACGATGATCGCGCGTGTGCGGTCGGTCACGGCGTCGGCCATCGCGTCGAGGTCGTGGCGGGAGTCGGCCGTCAGCGGCACCTGCACCCCGGTCGCGCCCGCGACCAGCGGCAGGCTCGGGTACGCCTCGAACGACCGCCAGGCGTAGACGACCTCGTCGCCGACCGAGGCAGTGGCGAGGACGAGCTGATGCAGGATCGCGACACTGCCGGAGGCGACATGGACCTGCTCGGGCTCGACCCCGTAGCGGGCCCCGAGCCGCGCACGCAGGCGGCCGGCGGTGGCATCGGGATACCGGTTCATCGGCGTCGTGTGCTGCAGCGCGTCGAGGACCGAGGGCAGCGGATCGAACGGGTTCTCGTTGCTGGAGAGCTTGAAGGCCTCGGGACCGGCCTGCTTGCCCTGTCGATACGGCGCGAGGGAGGCGATGGCGGGACGGATGCGGGGCAGGGTCGGCTCGGTCACGCGTCGAGTCTAGGACGTGCGGCCGGCCACCCTTTCGAGGCCGAAGGTGCGGTGATACCATTCTGGTATGGCTATGACGGTGCGACTCCCTGAGGAACTCGACGCGCGGCTCGAAGACATCGCACGAGCCCGGCACGTCTCCAAGCACGCCGTGATCATCGAGGCGGCCACCCGGTTCGCGAACAGCGAGTCCAAGACGGATCGAGTTCTGGCGCTCGCGGACGAGGTGACCGAACGCTACGGCGACGCCATCACGCGCCTCGAAGACGCCTGATCGATGGCCACCGAGTACATCGAGCCCGAGCAGGCCCTCGCGCTGATCGCGAAGCTCGGCCTGCATGTGCGCGACGAGGGGCTGCTCTTCTCCGCTCTGGCGCGACCCGCCGCCGGCATGTTCGGCGTCGATGCGTATGCGGCGTTCGCGGAGAAGGCGGCGGCCCTGATGAGCTCCGTCGCCCAGAATCACGCACTGTTCGACGGGAACAAGCGCACAGCGCTCTATCTCACCTTCATCTTCATCCGGCTGAACGGCTACGACATCACCTTCACGAACGACGAAGCCTTCGAGTTCGTCATCGATGTCGCGCAGAGCCGGATGGATCTCGGGGAGATCGCCAAGGTTCTCGCCGCCCACATCCGTCCCGTGGACGACCGCGGCTGACACCGCGGGCCCCGCGTGGGAGACTGAACGCATCATGCGCTTCATCATCCGGGTCGTCGTCAACGCGTTCGCCATCTGGGTCGTCACGCTCATCCCCGTGCTCCAGGTCACGGTGCGCGCCTTCCCGCCGGGCGAGACGCTGCAGCTCGTCCTGACGCTCCTCGCGGTCGGCGCCCTCTTCGCGCTGGTGAACACCATCATCGGCACGATCGTGAAGATCGTCGCCTTCCCGCTGTACATCCTCACGTTCGGCCTCATCGGCTTCCTCATCAACGGCTTCCTGCTCTGGCTGACCGCGTGGATCACCAGCAGCTTCGGGTGGGGTCTGTCGGTCGAGTCGTTCTGGTGGGGCGTGCTCGCCGCGCTGATCATCTCGATCATCAACGGCATCTTCGGCTTCATCCTGCGTCCGCAGAACAAGCGCTCCCGCCGCGACTGACCCGTCTGCGCAGGGCGCGTACGGCTCACGGATCGGGGAGCACCCGCTCCGCGCGGTACTCGGTGCGTTCGACGGTGACGGCGCGGTCGAGGTCGGCCCAGTAGGCGTCGAGAGCCACCGCCCGCGGGTCGGCGGAGGCGTCCACCATCGCCGCGGTATCGATGTAGTTCTCCAGGGAGTGGGTCTCGAGCGCGAGGTCCTGGCGACCGGCATCCGGATCGCCCACCCGGCTCGCGGTGAAGCTGTCGGCGGACCCCGTGCCCTCCCTCGCCCCTCCTGCGGCGAGCGCGGACACCGCGTCGTCGGTGTGCCGGAGCTGCACGAGCGTCTGGTCGGCGGGCAGCGTCGGCTCGACCGGGCTCCCGGCGGTGATCTGGGTCGTCACCGTGAACGCGCTCTCCATCGACAGGTGCGCCGCGATCATGCCACCCTGCGAGTGGGCGACGACGTCCACCCGATCCCCGGGTCTCGCGCCCGCCGCGGCCAGCGCGTCGAGGGTCGCCTGATACGACGCGGACCGGCCCCCGGTGTAGAGCTCGATGTTCGACTTCATGTCCCAGGCCTCGACACCCCCGCCCTCCCGGAGGGACATCGAGCGGCTGCCCGAGACGTAGGCGACGTAGCGCGGGGACTCGCTCGGAACCGTGTACTTCTCGATCGCCACCTGCGCCCCGGAAGCGGAGGGCAGGCGCCCGAAGGCGCTGGCCAGTCCGTTCGGAGCCCCGGCCGGACGGGAGCGCGAGGTGACCGATACCCGCACCGGATCCGCCGTCGCGCCGAGTGCCATCCCTGGTCGCACCCGTCCCAGCCCCGACGTCACGCCGACGACAGCGCCGCCCAGGAACACCGGCGGAAGCAGTCCCCCGGCGTCGAACTGGTCGCCCAAGCCACGGAAGCGTCGGTCGTCCGCCATCCGCTCCCGCGCGTCGGCCAGCGCGGCCAGACGCTCGTCGCCGGCGAGGAGCAGCCGCAGGCGCCCCTCCACCGCAGCGGCCGCAACCGTATCCGTCCGCGCCAGCGCCTCCGCCTGCGCCCGCAGCTCGACCACCTCGTAGACCTCGGCCATGAGGTCGAGATCGGCGGCCGTCTGCTGGACACGCGCCGCGAGCGCCTCCAGCGCCGTCACTGCGGACCGCAGGGACCACGCCGCCGAGGCGAGCGCAGTCCATGCGGCGGAGCCGAGCAGCGCCTCGACACGCCCCACCGCGTCCTGCACCTCCGCGCACACCGGCTCGGCGGCCCGCACGCGCACCGCGACCTCGCGGAGCTGCGCCGTGTCCACCGCGATCGCGCCGCCGTGGTCGATGTCGAGCCCGCTCATGCACCCTCGACCTCCCCGCGGCACGCCTGCAACGTCCGGTGCACCGTCGCCGTGTCGTCCGACAGCCGCCAGAGGGCCCACCGCAGCGCCTCGACGCCGTCGGACTCCCAGGCACACGCGTCACGCAGCGCCGTCAGCGTGGAAGCGAGATCGTCGAGCCCCGCGATGGCGGCGTCCAGCTCGGACAGCACTCCGGCCCGCAGCGCAGGATCGACGCCGGGAGAGAGCGCGGTGAGGGCGAAGGACGACATGGACCCAGCCTTCCGCCGGGCCGCGTCCGTTGCGGCCAGGGCCCCTCGTGCGGCCACGACCAGTGGAGAGCCGGTTCTCCCCCAGGACCGTGCAGGAGGGTCGAGCCGCCCCGCGATCCGATGCCCGCTGTGCAGGAACGGCATCGACCGGCAGAATGGATCCGTGACAGCCCGAGATCCCTTCCGCGTGATCTTCGTCTGCACCGGCAACATCTGCCGCTCCCCCATGGCGGAGGTCGTGTTCCGGGACCTCGCGGAGCGGCAGGGCCTCGGCTCCCAGATCGTCTCGCGCAGCGCGGGCACCGGGGACTGGCACCTCGGAGAGCGCGCCGACCACCGCACCATCGACGCCCTCGCCCGCCGTGGCTATGACGGCTCGCTGCACCGCGCCCGCCAGTTCACCGCCGCCTCCTTCGCCGAGAACGACCTCGTGGTGGCCCTGGACCGCACGCACGAGCGCATCCTCCGCGAATGGGCCGGGGACGAGGACGAGGACGGCAAGGTGACCCTCCTCCTCGCTTTCGATCCCGACGCCTCGACGCACGACGTCCCCGACCCGTACTACGCCGGCCCGGAGATGTTCGATTCGGTGCTCGGTATGATCGAGACGGCGACTCGCGGCTTGTTCCGGCAACTCGAACCCGCCCTGCGCCTGCCCCGCACGCCCCGAGCCTTCGGGGCCTGATCAGGAGGACTCCCCTGACTTTCCAGCCTTCGCTCCCGCCTCAGCCCCTCAGCCCCCTCGACGGCCGTTACCGCGCCGCCGTCACCGGGCTCGCCGATTTCCTCTCCGAGGCCGGGCTCAACCGCGCCAGGGTCGAGGTGGAGGTCGAGTGGCTGATCGCCCTCACCGACCGCTCGCTGTTCGAGACGGGCCCGCTGTCGGACGGCGACAAGGAGCGCCTGCGCGCGCTGTACCGCGACTTCGGGCAGGCCGAGATCGACTGGCTCGCCGAGAAGGAGGCCGTCACGCAGCACGACGTGAAGGCGATCGAGTACCTCGTGCGCGACCGGCTCTCCACGCTCGGCCTCGACCACATCGCCGAGCTCACGCACTTCGCCTGCACGAGCGAGGACATCAACTCCGCGTCCTACGCGCTCACCGTCAAGCGCGCGGTCGAGGAGGTCTGGCTCCCGGCCCTCGACACCGTGATCGCGAAGCTGCGTGAGCTCGCGGTCGAGCACGCCGACGCCGCGATGCTCTCCCGCACGCACGGGCAGCCCGCCACCCCCTCGACGATGGGCAAGGAGCTCGCGGTCTTCGCCTGGCGCCTCGAGCGCGTGCGCAGCCAGATCGCCGGCTCCGAGTACCTCGCGAAGTTCTCCGGGGCGACCGGCACCTGGTCCGCCCACCTCGCAGCCGACCCCGATGCGGACTGGCCGACCATCGCCCGCGAGTACATCGAGGGTCTGGGTCTCGGGTTCAACCCCCTGACGACGCAGATCGAGTCGCACGACTGGCAGGTCGAGCTCTACGACCGCGTGCGTCACGCCGGCGGCATCCTGCATAACCTGGCCACCGACATCTGGACCTACATCTCGCTCGGCTACTTCGCACAGATCCCGGTCGCCGGAGCCACCGGCTCCTCGACGATGCCGCACAAGATCAACCCGATCCGCTTCGAGAACGCCGAGGCCAACCTCGAGATCTCGGGCGCCCTGCTCGCCTCTCTCGGCCAGACGCTCGTCACGAGCCGCCTGCAGCGCGACCTCACCGACTCCACGACGCAGCGCAACATCGGCGTCGCGTTCGGGCACTCGCTGCTCGCGCTGGACAACCTGCGCCGCGGACTGAACGCGATCTCGCTCTCACGCGACGTGCTGCTCGCCGACCTCGACGTGAACTGGGAGGTGCTGGCCGAGGCGATCCAGACGGTGATCCGCGCCGAGGTCGTCGCCGGCCGGTCGAGCATCCAGGACCCGTACGCGCTCCTCAAGGAGCTCACCCGCGGGCACCGCGTCGGCGCCGCCGACCTCGCCGCCTTCGTGGAGGGCCTGGAGATCGGGGACGCGGCCAAGCAGCGCCTCCTCGCGCTGACCCCCGCGACCTACACCGGCATCGCGGAGCGCCTCGCCCGCTGAATCCGGCAGGAGCTAGGAGCCCGACTCCCCGGAGTGCTCCTCCACCCGGTCCTTCGGCATGAACGACGCCGCCAGGAGGGTGAGCACGGCGGTCACGGCGACCGCGACGAACACCCACACCGAGGCGTGGATGATCGTGTCGGGGTCGTCGGGTCCCGCACCCTGCGCGATGACCGCGTTCGAGATCGCCCCGAACACGGCCACGCCCACGGCGCTTCCCGCTGACCGTGCGAAGGCGTTCATCCCGGTCACCGCTCCGCGCTCCCCCCAGCCCACCGAGGCCTGCGCGGCGATCAGGGTCGGGGCGGCACTCCACCCGAGCCCGAACCCGAGGAGGAACGCGATGCCCGCGACGACGAACGGGTTCGGCCAGGAGGCGACGGCGGCGAGCGCGATGGCGGCGACGGTCGTGATGCTCATGCCGATGAGCGTGGTGCGACGGAACCCGATGCGCAGGTACAGCCGTCCGGCATTGGCGGCGGCGAGCGGCCAGCCGAGGGTCAGGGCGGCCACCGCGAGACCAGACAGCAGCGGGGCGATGCCGATGGAACCCTCGAGGTAAGCGGGGGCGAAACTCGTCACGCCGAGCATGAGCGCACCGATGCCGAGCGAGACGATCGTGGTCGTGAGGATGAGCCGACGCGTCACGAGGCGCAGATCGACGATCGGCTCCGCCACCCGGCGCTCGACGAACCCGAAGGCCACCAGCGCGACCACCCCGATCCCGAAGCAGAGTGCGCTCGGCACGGACAGCCACGCCCACGCGTTCCCACCCTCCAGCATGCCGAGGATGAGCGCCGTCAGCCCGATGGTGAGCAGGACCGCTCCGCCGTAGTCGATGCTGTGGCGCCGGGTCTGCTTCTGCTCCTTGTAGGTGCGCAGCAGCATCCATCCGGCGATCACACACAGGGGCACGTTGATCCAGAAGATCCACCGCCAGGCGTCGAGCTGCGCGAAGATGCCGCCGAGCGCCGGGCCGACCACCGACGAGATGGCCCAGACGCTCGCGACGTATCCCTGCACCTTGGCGCGCTCGGCGACCGTGTAGATGTCGCCGACGATGGTCATCGACATCGGCGCGACAGCCCCGGCGCCGATGCCCTGGATGATGCGGAACACGATCAGTGCCGGCATGCTCCAGGCGAAGCCGCAGAGGATGGACCCCAGCAGGAACAGGGCGATGCCGAGCAGGATGATCGGCTTGCGACCCACGGTGTCGGCGAACCGCGAGTAGATCGGCACGCTGACGGCCTGCGCCAGGAGATACACCGAGAACAGCCATGGGAACTGCTGGTAGCTGCCGAGGTCGCGCACGATGCTCGGCACCGCGGTGGCGAGGATCGTCGCGTCGATGGCGATGAGGCCGGTGGCGAGCATCAGCGCGCCGAGGATGGGTCCCCGCTCCGACCGGAGTCCGATGGAGGCGCGGTCGACGGAGGCAGTCACTCCAGGGACAAGCGGAACGACCCCACCGATATTCCGCCTGGTGTCCGTGTCATGACGAGGCGGGGCGTCCCGGCTCGTCGGGGGTGCCGTCGCCCGCGCCCTCGTCCTCCGCGTCGTACAGCACGGGGCGATCGACGGTCTTGGTGACGTCGGCGGGATCGACGGCGAGCATGAGCATCGCGAGGATCAGGAGGGTCGCGATGAAGGCGCCGCCGCCCACGACGAGGCTCAGCGCCACGGGGGTGAGGCCCTCATAGGTGCCGTTCGCGATGGCGGTGTTCACGCGGAGGGTGAAGGCGCCGGTGGAGACGAGTGTGACCACCATGGCGAACACGCCGCAGCCGAGCGCGATGCCGAGCAGGTGGAGCGGCCGCAGGATGTCCCGCCGGGTGGGCTTGTCGTCGCTCATCGCTCTCCTCCGTGCTCCACAGGAGCCGCATCGTTCTCGGGGGCGGCAGCGACGTCGTCGGCGTCCGCGCGCTTCGGGGTGAGGCCGGCGATGCCGAGGAAGACGGCGACGATGGCCGCATACCCTCCGAACATCCCCACGCCGAGGATGATGCCGGACAGCTCGAAGGTGCCCGCCTTCTCGATCGTGTACTCCTGGACGAAGCCCGAGGGGATCAGCAGCAGGACGACCGCGAGGAGCAGACCCAGTACTCCGACGGTGATCGCGTCGGTGGCGAGCGCACCCCCGGCGCGGCGGGCACGGATCCCGGCGAGCAGCTCGAGGCCGCCGCTGAGCACGCCCCAGGCGATGAGCACGATGAAGAACATGTCGTCCGTGCGCCAGGCCGGCACGCCGCCGGCCATGCCGGCGATCGCGCTCACGACCGCGAGGAGGATCGCCGACCAGCGCGACCCCGCCGGGAGGACGAGCCACGCGGCGAGGATGTGCACGAGGGCGGTCACCAGCGCGAAACCGCTGAAGACGGCGAGACCGACCGCCGCGGAGTGATCCGAGGAGAAGGTGATCATCAGGGCGGCGACGGCGGCGAACAGCGCGCGCAGCAATTGCACGTGGCGCATGGTGAACGCGCGAGCAGGGGCAGACATGACGGCCAGATCCTCCGGGGTTTCCCCACCAGTCTACGCGGGGCCAGGAGCCGGAAGCGCCCGGGGGATGCTCGTGAAGCCCGGCGGATCTCCCCAGATCGATTGCCGGGCTTCACGACATACGCAGCAAGGGGGGCATCACTGCGTCGGGCCACTGCCGCAGGGTCGGGCACCCTCCCCGCGACATCGCAGCCCCGTGACCCACTTGCTCACCTGGTCCCCTGAGGTGTGCGCGTGCGGTCGTATGCTCACTCTAGAGATGTGTTCTTCACATACCGGGTGGGGGCTGTGATGGGTTTTGGGGACGGCGAGAAAAAAGGGGCGACGCCGGACGCGTTCGCCGCGGCACTGCGCGACGCGATCAACGCGAGACCCGTGACGCTGTCGTGGTTGCAGCGGCAGCTCCGCGACCGGGGCAACCGCGTCTCCATGGCCACACTGAGCTACTGGCGGTCCGGGGCCCGCCGCCCGGAAGGACCGCAGTCGCTCGTCGCTCTCGCCGACATCGAGGATCTGCTGGGCCTCGACACCGGGGCGTTGAGCCGGCTCCTGCGCCCGCACCGCACAGGTCCGCTGGGCCCGCAGGGGTTCCCACTGGAGCAGGTCGACATGGAGCGGGCGGTCCGTGAGGTCTACGCCGCCCTCGGCGCCACCTATCCGGACACGTCGCGGGAGCTCACCGTCCACTCGGTCACCGACGTGGACGCCGATGGCGAGGTGTCCTCCTGTCTCACCCGCAGCATCGTGCAGTCCACCACCGGGGTCATCACGGCCATCCCCGTCCTCGACCTCACCCCCGGGGTCCCCGGACCTCCGCCGCTCCTGACGGCCGTGGCGGGCGGACGGGTCACGGCCCGCTACTCCCACCCGAACGGCGAGGCGCACGGTGCCCTGATCGAGCTCGACGAGCCCCTCGCGGCCCCGGACACCGCGGTGGTCGAGTGGTCGGTGCAGTACGAGCCCGGCCATCCCTCGGATCGGGAGACCGGGCATGCCCTCTCCCGGCAGGCTCGGGAGCTGCTCGTGTGGACGCGCTTCCACCCCGATGCCGTGCCGGACTGGTGCGATGAACTCGTCGAGACCGCCGGGGGCACCGTCGTCACCGCGCTCCCCCAGCCTCGGGGCACGTCGGTGCATCAGGTGCGTCGGGCGTTCGGGCCTGGCGCCCTCGGCCTGCGCTGGGGCTACGGCCCTCGCGAGGGGGATCAGCCCGGCTGATCGCCCGTCGCGACCGGCCGTCCCGGCGTGTTCGACCACTGGCTCCAGGAGCCGGGAAAGACCTTCGCCGGGATGCCCACCTCGTGCAGGACCAGAGCTGTGTGCGCCGCCGTGATGCCCGATCCGCAGTATGCCGCGACCGGCGTCTCCGCCGTGATGCCGACCTCTGCGAGCGTCGCCCGCACCGTGTCGCGGTCACGGATCCGCCCGCTCTCGTCGAGGTGCCGCGTGGTGGGGAGGTTGCGGGCACCGGGGATGTGTCCGGCGATCGGGTCGAGCGGTTCGGTCTCGCCGCGGTAGCGCTCGGGGGCGCGGACGTCGAGCAGGACCCCGGTCTCCGGGAACGCCGCCGCCTCGTCGATCGAGAGGGCGTCCTGGCCGGGATCTGCGAGGACGACGTCGCCGATCTCCGGCACGACGTCATCGGTCGCCAGCTCGTATCCGGCCGCGGTCCAGGCGCGCAGCCCGCCGTCGAGCACCCGGACGTCGACCCCGGCCTGCCGCAGCAGCCACCACGCCCGGGCCGCCGCGAGGCCCTTGGTGTCGTCGTAGGCCACGACGGCGTCGCCCTGCCGCACGCCCCAACGCCGGGCCGCCGCCTGCAGGGTCTCCGTCGACGGGAGCGGATGCCGCCCCTCGGTGGGCGCTCCGGGTGTGGAGAGCTCCTGATCCAACGACGCGAACACCGCACCGGGGATGTGACCCGAGCGGTAGTCGCCCGGGCCCGCCTCGGGGCGGTCGAGGCGCCAGCGCACGTCGACGACCCGGATCGGGGCGCCGTTCTCGAGGAGGTCGTGGAGTTCGGTCGCGGAGACGAAGTGACTCATGGTGCGAGGCTACCGAGTGCGCGGCGCGGCGCGTCCGTCGCCGTCACGGACGGACACGATCCTCGCGGCCCGGGAATAGCCACGCGCCCGCGGCGTTTCCCCTCACATGATTGAAACTTCAACGGTCGCCGCGGAGCGTACACGCGTGCGGGTGCCCCTGCGCTTCGGGGACGGCTTCACCACGACGGCCGACGTGGTGACCTTCGACGGCCTCGTGGACGGACGTGAGCACCTCCTGCTCGGGCTGGGCGACTGGCAGGCGGCTCTCGCCCGCTCCGCCGACGGCGGGGACGCCCCGCTCGTCCGCCCGCACAGCGAGTGCCTCACGGGAGACGTGTTCGGCTCCGAGCGCTGCGACTGCGGGCCGCAGCTGCGGGAGGCCGTCGAGCGGATCGCCGCCGAGGGCGGCTTCCTCCTCTATCTCCGGCAGGAGGGCCGCGGCATCGGGCTCTACGCCAAGCTCGACGCGTACGCCCTGCAGGACGCGGGCCTGGACACCTACGAGGCGAACGTGGCCCTCGGGCGCGGCGAGGACGAGCGGGACTACACCGTCGCGGCGCAGATGCTGCGCGCGCTGGGAGTGGACCGCATCCGTCTGCTCAGCAACAACCCCGACAAGGCCGCGCAGCTCGACGGCCTCGGCATCCATGTCACCGAGCGGGTGCGCACCGAGGTGCACCTGTCCGAGGCGAACTCGCGCTACCTCCAGGCGAAGCGCGACCACACGGCGCACACGATCGACCTGACCGCGGCGTGACCTCCGAGGAGCACGACATGAGCGAGACGCGGCACCCGCGGCGACTCGACGACGACGAGCTCGCGACGTGGCTGCCGATCATCCGGTTCGTCCAGCTGCTGCCCCAGGTCCTCGACCGGGCGCTGAAGGACGAGGTGGGCCTGAACCACGCCCGCTACGCGATCCTCGTCACGCTGGCCGGTCAGGGGGAGGACGCCATCACCATGACCGAGCTCGCGCGCATCGCCGGACTCAGCCGGTCGCGGCTGAGCCACGCCCTGGACTCCCTCGAGGCGCGCGGCTGGGTGGAGCGGACGTCGTGCTCCACGGACAAGCGCACGCTCTCCGCGACGCTGACTCCGGCGGGCCGGGAGATGCTTCGGGCAGCCGCGCCCGTCCACGTCGCCCAGATCCGCGAGCTCATCCTCGACCCGCTGTCCGCGGAGGATCGACAGCGGCTGCAGGACATCCTGGGGGTGCTGCTGCCCGGGGTCACGGCGGCGCTGTGAGCCGCGTTCTGCTCTGAGCAGAACGTCTCGATCGCCGCACAGACGGCGGCTTATCGTGAGGCATGGCCGACATCGTCCCGTTCCCCCGTGCCCCGCATCCCGTCCGTCCGCCGTCGAACGGCCCCGAGCCGCTGTGGCGCGACCTGCTCGGGGATCAGCTGCGGCGGCGGCGTCATGACCGCGGGGAGACGCTCAGCGAGACCGCGGAGAAGGCCGGGGTCTCGCCGCAGTACCTCTCCGAGGTCGAGCGCGGTCGGAAGGAGCCGTCCAGCGAGATGATCGCCGCGATCGCCGGGGCCCTGGACGCCACTCTCGTGGAGCTCACGAGCGCGGTCGCCGAGGAGCTCCGTCAGGCCACCCCCGCCGCGGCTGCGGTGTCGGCCTCCCGTGGGGCCTTCGCCTTGGCCGCCTGACCCGTCTCACCTGCACGACCGGAGTCCGGGTGCACGACGGAACCCGGGAATCCGTCGTGCACCCGTCACCTCATCGTGCCTCCGGATCACGGGGACCGAGCACGGTGTCGATGAGGCCGTAGTCGAGGGCGGCGGCGGCGGTGAAGACCCGGTCCCGGTCGGTGTCGGCGCGGAGCTCCGCGAGGGAGCGGCCGGTGTGCCGACCCAGGATCGTCTCCATGTCCGCGCGCACCCGCACGACCTCGTCGGCCGCGAGGATGAGGTCCGGGATGGCTCCGCGCGACTGACCGGCCGGCTGATGCAGCACGATGCGCGCGTGGGCGAGGGCCGCCCGCTCCCCCGGCGCTCCCGCCGCGACGAGCAGGGCCGCAGGACCGATAGCCTGCCCGACGCACGTCGTCGCGATCCGCGGACGGATGTGCTGCATGGTGTCGTAGATCGCCAGCGCGGCACCGGGATCCCCGCCCTCGCTGTTGATGTAGAACTGGACGCCGGTCTCCGGGCTGACCGCGTCGAGGTGCAGGAGCTGCGCGATGAGGGCGTTGGCCACCCCCGCGTCGATGCCGGTGCCGAGGTAGATGACCCGCTCGGCGAGCAGATGCGAGTACACGTCCATGACCCGCTCACCCCGCGGATGCTGGGCGATGACGTTCGGGATCGTGTAGCTGCTCATGCGTGCGCCCCCAGTCCCACCCGCGCACGACGACGCGGCAGGATCTCCGCCGTCGACTGCACGATCTCGTCGATGAACCCGTAGTCCTGCGCCTCGTCGGCGGTGTACCAGCGGTCGTGGAGGGAGTCCTCGAAGATCCGCGCGAGGGGCTGACCGGTGTCGTCGGCGATGAGGCCGAGGACGGTGTCGCGCATGTGCCGGAGGTCATCGGCCTGTGCCTCGATCTCCACCGCCGATCCGCCGATCCCCGCCGAGCCCTGGTGCATGAGGATCCGCGCGTGCGGGAGAGCGCGCCGCTTGCCCTTCGTCCCCGCGGAGAGCAGGAACTGCCCGGCGCTGCAGGCGAGACCGAGGGCGAGGGTGGAGACGTCGTTCGGGATGAGGTGCATGAGGTCACGGATCGCCAGCATCGACGGCACGGACCCGCCGGGCGAGTGGATCCAGAGGGCGATGTCGGCCGCCGGATCCTCGGCGGAGAGGGCGACGAGCTGCGTCATCAGGAGGGTGCCGTTGTCGTCGTCGAGGGCGCCGTCGAGGACGAGCACCCGCTCGTGGAACAGGGCGCGCCGGGCCTCGGGGCCGAACTGCGGGAGAGGTTTGTCTTCGCTCATGTCCCCAGCCTCCGGCTCCGGCTGCGGCCGCGGAAGCGAATCCGCCCGGAGCAGATCCGCTCTGGGCGGCGGCATGTGCACCCGCCGGAAAACGCGACGTAACACCGCCGACGCACGACCCGCCTAGCCTCGGGGCATGGCGAAACAGAAAGCACCCGCATGGCAGTCCGAGGACGGCCTGAACTTCCGCACCCGCAAGTGGGTGCGCCCGGAAGACCTCAACGCGAACGGCACGCTGTTCGGCGGAAGCCTGCTGAAGTGGATCGACGAGGAGGCCGCGATCTACGCGATCGTGCAGCTCGGCAACTACCGCGTCGTCACGCGGCACATCTCCGCGATCACGTTCGAGGCGTCGGCGGTGCAGGGCGACCTCATCGAGATCGGGCTGCAGGCCACCCGATTCGGCACCACGTCGCTCACCATGCGGGCCGTCGCGCGCAACATGATCACCCGCAAGCGCATCCTCACCATCGACGAGATCGTGTTCGTCAGCATCGGCGAGGACGGCCTGCCCACCCCGCACGGCTACGACGAGATCACCTACGACCGGGACCGCATGCCCACCGAGCGCATCGCCACCGGCACGATCCCCCTCCCGAAGCGCTGACCTTCACTCGCCGACCCACCCCCTTGCGGGCGACCCACCCCCGAAAGTGCGTCACTTACGGGGGTGGGTCGCACCGAAGGGGGTGGGTCGACGGTCAGGCGAGGGCGAGGACCGCGCGACGGTGGGTGACGCGGTGGCCGATCCAGAAGCCGACCGCGATCAGGCCGACGAGACCGATCCCGAGTATCCACGGGAGCAGGGACGGCGCGGCGCCCGCCGTGGCCGTCGCGAGCGTGCCGGAGCCGTCGGCGATGCGCCCGTTGCCTGCCGCGAGATCGGCGGCACCCGCGTCGAGTTTCGCGCTTCCGGTCGCGAGGGTGCCGGAGCCCTCGGCGACCGCGTCGGCGCCGGTACGGAGTTCGGTCATGCCGGACCGGAGGTCGCCGGCACCCGACTGCAGCGCGCCGACGCCCGTGGCCAGAGACCCGGCGCCCTCGTCGAGCCGCGCCGCGCCGGCGCTCAGCTCCGCGGTTCCGGAGTACAGCGACGATGCTCCGGTCGAGAGGGTCTGCAGCCCGGACGAGAGATCCGCCGCGCCCGCCGCGAGCCGGGACGTGCCGTCCTGCAGCG
Source organism: Microbacterium sp. K36 (assembly GCF_004794355.1). Taxonomy (NCBI): domain Bacteria; kingdom Bacillati; phylum Actinomycetota; class Actinomycetes; order Micrococcales; family Microbacteriaceae; genus Microbacterium; species Microbacterium sp. K36. The sequence goes on from NZ_SSDN01000086.1 coordinate 102,463, forward strand.
TCTGCGCTCCGACCACAAGGGCGGGCGCGCCCTTCGGGGAGACCAGCGCCACGGTCCCCGGCCACCCCTTCGAGGGGTCGCCGTTGATGAGCGCACCGACGCCCGCCGTGACGCGTGCGGAGCCGTCGGCGGCGCCGATGAGTCCCTGTGCGAGGCCCGGAGCAGCCGCAGCGGGGGCGACCAGCGCGCCGACCTGCTTCTCGACGCCGGCGGCGAGCGCCGCGAGCTGCTGGAGCTGCACATCATCAGGGTGTGCAGCGAGGAGACCCTGCAGACCGGCGGCGAGCGTCCGCGCGTTGCCGGGAGCGCTCGTGGCGACGCCCGTCAGCAGGGCCTTCGTCTCCGGATGGGCGAGCTTCTGCACATCGGCACTCACTCCGGTGCGCAGCGTGGTACTCAGGGTCGTCGCGCCTTCGAGCACGCCGTTCGCGTACCGGTGCGCGCCGTCGACACCGGCGGCGAGAGTGGTCGCGCCGTCGACGAGCTGCCGGGCTCCGGCATCCGCCGCCGCCATCTTCGCCGCGAGCTCCTGCGATCCGGCGAGCGCCGTCTGCGCTCCGCCGCTCACCCGTCCCGCACCGTCGAGAGCGGTGGCGGCTCCCGCGGCCAGGGTGCCCGCGCCCTCGGCGAGCGTGGTGGCACCGGCGGCGGCGGCGGTCGCCCCGTCACTGAGCTTCACCGATCCCTGCTGCGCCGTCGCGGTGCCTGCCGCGAGATCCTGCGTGCCCGCGGCCAGCTCGTCGGCTCCCGCGGCGAGGTCGGCAGCGCCCGCGGCGAGGTCCGAGGATCCCCCCTGCGCGGTGGTCGTGCCGTCCGCGAGCTCCGAGGCGCCCGCGGACACCTTGCTCATCGTGGCGAAGAACAACAGCACCATCGCCGCCAGCAGAAGGCTGAGGACGGTCACGGCGATGCGCATGCCGAGGCCGTGCGCGTGGGTCTTTTCACTCGTCATTGAGGACTCCCGAGGTCAGTGGCGTCGTTGCCACCCGCGACTGTAGGCCCGCCCTCTCCGCGACCCCGCGGTTTTGCCGTCAGGTACCAAGTCCCAGCTCGGCCGGGACTCAGTTTCTTGTCGTCCTCACACAATCGCCGACCCGGCCCCCTACGTGCGAGCCACCCCCATATGTGACGCACTTTCGGGGGTGGGTCGCGCGGAAAGGGGTGGGTCGGCGAGAGTGGCGAAGGCGTTCGCGAGGTCGGCGAGGAGATCGTCGACGTCCTCGAGGCCGATGGACAGACGCAGGACGTCGGCGGCGGGACGCGCCTCGGCGGGGACCGGACGGTGCGTGAGCGCGGCGGGGTGCTGGATGAGGGAGTCCACGCCTCCGAGCGACACGGCGTGCGTGAAGAGGCGGGTCGCCCCGGCCACCGCTGCGGCCGCTGCATAGCCGCCGCGCAGCCGCAGGGCGATCATCGCCCCCGGCCCGCGGAGCTGCCGTTCCAGGATGCCGCGCGGATCCCCGTCGAGCCCGGGATAGAAGACCTCGGCGATCTCGGGTCGATCGACCAGCCACTGCACGATGCGACGAGCACTCTCCTGCTGGTGCCGCACGCGGACCGGCAGCGTCGTGAGACCGCGGTGCAGCAGGTACGCGCCGAGCGGGTGCAGGAGCCCCCCGGTCACCGCACGCACGCGACGCAGCGCCTCCGCGGTCCTCTCGTCACAGGCGACGACGCCGGCGATGACATCACCGTGGCCGCCGAGGTACTTGGTGGCGCTGTGCAGCGACATCGCCGCACCGTGGTCGATCGGATTCTGCAGCACGGGAGTCGCGAACGTGTTGTCGACCACGACCGGCACGCTCCCCGCCTGCCGCACGACCTCAGCGATGTCCGCGATTTCGAGGGTCGGGTTCGCCGGCGTCTCCACGACGACGAGTCCGGTGTCGGCGCGCAGTGCGGCGGAGACCTCGTCGGGACGGCAGTACGTCGTCTCCACGCCGAGCAGACCGGACCCCAGCAGGTGGTCGGTCCCTCCGTAGAGCGGACGCACCGCGACGACGTGCCGCGCCCCCGTGGCACCGGTGTGCGCGAGGATCACGGCGGTCATGGCCGCCATCCCGGAGCCGAAGGCGACGGCGGCCTCGGCGTGCTCGAGCTCGGCGAGGGCGTCCTCGAAGCGCGCGACCGTCGGATTCCAGAGGCGGGCGTAGACCATGCTGCCGTCCTGCGGCGGGCGGCCTCCGGTCGCCATCGCCTCGTACGAGTCGCCGCCGCGCTCGACGTCGGGCAGCGGATTCGTCGTGGAGAGGTCGATCGGCAGGGCGTGGACCCCGAGTGCCTCGAGGTCGGCGCGGCCGCTGTGGACGGCGACGGTGTCGGGATGCAGCGGTGCAGTCATCCCTCTACGCTGGCCGAATCGCGACGTTTCCGCAGATCATCGACAGAACACGTCATGAAGTCGAGGATCCCCGCTACTCTCTGCAACATCCGGCCGCACCAAGGAGGACACGTTGGCGAAAGCGCAACTCGACGAGATCGACCTGGAGCTGCTCGCGGCCCTGAGCCGCGACGCTGCCGTCACCAACAAGGCTCTGGCCCACCGCCTCGGACTCGCGGAGTCCACCTGCGCCCACCGGATCCGCGGCCTGCGAGAGCGGGGAGTCATCCGCGACACGCGCGTCCGCCTCGACGGCTCCGCGCTCGGCTACCCCCTGCAGGCGATCATCAAGGTCCGCCTCGCGCATCACACCGGACCCAAGGTCACGGCGCTCTTCGACGCGCTCGTCGCGATCCCCCGCGTGCTCCAGGTGTTCCACGTGGCCGGCGTCGACGACTTCCTCGTGCACGTGGCCGTCCAGGACGCGACCGCTCTACGCGACATCGTGCTCGAGCACATCACCGTCCACCCCGTCGTCCGCGGCACCGAGACCCAGCTCGTGTTCGAGCTCCGCGACGGCACGGGTTTCCTCCCCCGCTGAACGAGGGGGCAGGATGGAGGGACGCCGTTGCAAAGGAGCACCATGAGCCGTCGTGCCACCCCCGCCACCGAAGCGATCCGCGGGATGAGGGACCTCCTCTTCACGCACGCCACGGACTACGACGCCGCACGCCGCGAGTTCGCCTGGCCCGACCTGACGGAATTCAACTTCGCGCTCGAGTGGTTCGACGTCATCGCCGGGGAGAACCCCGACCGTCCGGCCGTGCAGATCGTCGAGGCCGACCTCAGCCTCCGCTCCTGGACGTACGGCGAGCTCTCCGCCCGCTCCGACCAGGTCGCCGCCTGGTTGCGCGGCCTCGGCATCGGCCGCGGCGACCACGTGATCGTCATGCTCAACAACACGATCGAGCTGTGGGAGGTGATGCTCGCGATCACGAAGCTGGGCGCGGTGTCGATCCCGACCTCGACCCTGCTGTCGGCCTCCGACCTCGCCTACCGCATCGAGCACGGCCGCGCCGGCGCCGTCGTCACCCTCGGCGCCCTGGCCGACCGCCTCGAGGGGATCGGCCCCGACGTCCTGCGCATCGGCGTGGGGGCGTCACTGCCTGCGGAGTGGAAGCGGTTCGCCGACGCCGCCGCCACCACGGAGGAGTTCGTCCCGGACGGGCCGACACCCGCCGGCGACACGGCCCTGCTGTACTTCACGTCCGGCACGACGAACCGCCCGAAGCTCGTGCAGCACACCCACGTCTCCTACCCGGTCGGCCACCTCTCCACGATGTGGTGGCTCGGCGTACGCCCGGACGACGTGCACCTCAACATCTCCTCCCCCGGGTGGGCCAAGCACGCCTGGTCGAGCTTCTACTCGCCGTTCCTGGCCGAGGCGACGGTGTTCGTCTACAACTACGACCGCTTCGACGCGAACACGCTGATGGCGGTCATGGACACCCACCACGTCTCGACGTTCTGCGCCCCGCCCACGGTCTGGCGCATGCTCATCCAGGCCGACCTCTCCCGGCTCGCGCACCCTCCGCGGGAGCTCGTCGGCGCCGGCGAGCCGCTGAACCCCGAGGTCATCGACCGGGTGCGCGAGGCGTGGGGCGGCACGATCCGCGACGGCTTCGGGCAGACGGAGATGACCGCCTGCATCGGCAACTCCCCCGGGCAGACGGTCAAGGTAGGGTCGATGGGCCGTCCGCTGCCCGGCTACCCGGTCGTGCTGCTCGACCCGTCGACGGGCGATGTCGTGGAGGACGAGGGCGAGATCGCGCTCGACCTCGCGCAGCCGCCCCTCGGCCTCATGGCGGGGTACTACGACGATCCGGAGAAGACTGCGGAGTCGCGGGCCGGTGGCTTTCACCACACCGGGGACATCGCCGTGCGCGACGCCGACGGCTACCTGACCTACATCGGGCGCTCCGACGACGTGTTCAAGGCCTCCGACTACAAGATCTCGCCGTTCGAGCTCGAGTCCGTGCTGCTGGAGCACGACCTCGTCGTCGAAGCGGCCGTCATCCCCAGCCCCGACCCCACGCGCCTCGCGGTGCCGAAGGCGTACGTGTGCCTGACGCCGGACGCGGGCGCGGACGAGGCCGCCGCCGCGCGCGCCGTGTTCGGCTACGCGCACGAACGGCTCTCCTCGCACCTGTGGGTGCGGATCATCGAGTTCGTGCCCGAGCTGCCGAAGACGATCTCCGGGAAGATCCGCCGCGTCGAGCTGCGGGCACGCGAGAGCGCCCGCGTGGCCGCGGGCGACGAGGCGCGGCAGCACCGCGACCGCGACTACCGCTGAGCGCTAGGAGACGACGGCGACCGGCGCCGTGGGCGTCGCGGTCGAGCCGGTCTTGAGCGTGGCCGTCGTCGTGGTCGCCGGCGCCGGCTTCACGCGCGCGGCCCGGCGCCGCGACTCGAACCCGCTGGCCGTGAGCATCGCGCGCACGATCCCGCCGATCACGAGCATGCCCACCAGCGACGCGCCCGCCGCGATCAGCGGAAGCCACTGGTTCGCGAAGCTCGCGGTGAAGCTCATCAGCGCGCACACGATCCACAGTCCGACCGCGCCGCCCGCGAGCCCCCCGGCTCCGCGGATGATCGCGATCGCGGCCACGATCCCGCAGACCGCGGCCAGCGCCGCACCCACGTATCCGATCGGTACCAGAATGGCGGCCAGATCTCTGGCCACTCCCAATGTCGTCATGACGACCCCCCGTCCGGCGGAACCCCTCCGCACCTTCGACACTAGAAGTGTCTCTCCGGAAGGCCATCCGTCTCAAGTCCGATCCGGGTCATCCTTCCGGTGGATATCGCGGATCAGCGCCGGACCGGCCACCGCAGCCGGCGGGGGCGCACGACGCGGACCGGGCGGGTGACGACCGCGTCGACCACCATCGAGCCGTCGGTGGGGCCGACGATCGCGATCGCGGAGGTCTCGGTGGCCTCGGCCGGGGCCACCGGCTGCCTCGCGAGCGCGCGATGCGCCTTGACGTAGGCCGGCACGAGCAGCACGATCGCGCCTACCCAGGCGAGCGGGTTGCTGAGGGCCACCCCGTCGAACCCGATCATCGCGCCGAGGACCACCGCGGCGACGACGCGCATCACGAGCTCGATCACGCCGGTGACGGTCGGCACCAGCGTGTGACCGAGCCCCTGCAGCGCGCCGCGGAGCACGAAGAGCATGCCGAGCGCCCAGTAGCCGCAGCCGTTGATGATGAGCATCCGGTGCGCCATGTCGACGACGTCGTCCGAGCCGTCGCCGACGAACAGCCGGACCATCGGCGCGCCGAACGCGATGAGCAGGCCGCCCAGGACGATCGCCGCGGCGACCGCCATCCAGGTGGCCTCGATCACACCGCGCCGGATGCGGTCGGGGCGGCGTCCGCCGTGGTTCTGGGCCGCGTACATCGACACGGCGAGCCCGAGCGAGGAGAGCAGGGCGACGGCCAGGCTGTCGACCCGGGATGCCGTCGTGTACGCCGCCACCGCGTCGGCGCCGAGCGTGTTGAGGGCGACCTGCACCGTGAGGGTCCCGATCGCGATGATCGAAGCCTGGAAGCCCATGGGGAGGCCGAGGCGAAGGTGGTCGGCGATGTCCGTGCGGGAGATGCGCCAGTCCGAACGACGCAGGTGCAGCATGGGCAGCCGCCGGCGCACGAACTCCAGGCAGAGGATCACCGAGACGGCCTGCGCGACCACGGTGGCGAGTGCGGCGCCCCCGACGCCCCACTCCAGCGGACCGACCATGAGCACGACGAGCCCGACGTTGAGCGCGCAGGAGATCGTGAGGAACACCAGCGGGGTCTTCGAGTCGCCGATGGCGCGGATGATGGCGGAGAGGTAGTTGAAGAACATCGTCGCGCCCGCGCCGAGGAAGCTGATCTGCGTGAACACCGTCGCCTCGGCCATGAGCTCGGGCGGCGTCTGCAGCAGCGCGAGGATCGGCCCGGCGATGAGCGGCGCGACCACCGTGAGGACCACGCTCGTGATGCCGCTGAGGAGCACACCCGTCGCGACCGAGCGACGCACGGCGGCGTCGTCGCGCGCACCGAAGGCCTGGGCGATGGGGATGGCGAAGCCGCTCGTCAGACCCCAGGCGAAGCCGAGGAGCAGGAAGAGCAGACTGCCCGTCGCGCCGACGGCGGCGAGGGACTGGACGCCGAGGTGGCGTCCGACGACGATCGCGTCGGCGAACTGATAGAGCTGCTGCACGACGTTGCCGAGCAGGAGCGGGATCGAGAAGGCGAGGATGACGCGCCACGGACGGCCCGTGGTGAGGGTGGTGGCCATGAAGGAAGGGGCTCGCAGGGAAGGAGGGGATGGATCGGGGGTGCGCCCAGTTTATCGAATCGTTTCGGGCGAACGGAACACCCGGGACCGGATCGCCGTCGCCGGGGCGTCGATTTCGGACGAGCGGGCCGCGGTGGTTACTCTGCATCAGTCGACGACGACCGGAGGAGATGAGCGTGACGAAGCAAGACACGGGGGCCATCCGCCAGGGGCAGAACGGAGCCGGAGGCGAGGAGCACCTGCGGCGCGCGCTCAGCAACCGGCACATCCAGCTCCTCGCGATCGGCGGGGCGATCGGCACGGGCCTGTTCATGGGCAGCGGCAAGACGATCTCGGTCGCCGGCCCCTCCGTGATCTTCGTCTACATGATCATCGGGTTCATGCTGTTCTTCGTCATGCGGGCGATGGGCGAGCTGCTGCTGTCGAACCTCAAGTACAAGTCGTTCAGCGACTTCGCGAGCGACCTCCTCGGCCCGTGGGCGGGCTTCTTCACCGGCTGGACGTACTGGTTCTGCTGGGTGGTCACGGGCGTGGCCGACGTGATCGCGATCGCCGGGTACACCGACGCCCTGATCCCCGGCGTGCCGCTGTGGATCCCCGGTCTGCTCGTGGTCGTGATCCTCCTGGCGCTCAACCTGCCGACCGTCGCCGCCTTCGGCGAGATGGAGTTCTGGTTCGCGCTCATCAAGATCGTCGCGATCGTCGCCCTCATCGTGACCGGCCTGGTGATGATCCTCACCGGGTTCTCCCACGACGCCGGCACCGCGAGCTTCTCGAACCTGTGGGAGCACGGCGGCATGTTCCCGCACGGCTTCCTCGGATTCGTCGCCGGCTTCCAGATCGCGGTGTTCGCGTTCGTCGGCATCGAGCTCGTCGGCACCGCCGCCGCGGAGACGAAGGACCCGAAGCGCAACCTCCCGAAGGCCATCAACGCCATCCCGATCCGGGTCCTGCTGTTCTACGTGGGCGCGCTCATCATCCTCATGTCCGTCACGCCGTGGACCGAGTACGTCGCCGGCGAGAGCCCCTTCATCGCGATGTTCGCCCTCGCCGGGCTCGGCATCGCCGCCACCGTCGTCAACCTCGTGGTGCTCACCTCGGCGATGTCCAGCGCGAACTCCGGCATCTACTCCACCTCGCGCATGGTCTTCGGGCTGGCGCAGGATGGCGACGCCCCCCGGTTCTTCGGCCGGCTCTCGAAGCGCCGCGTGCCGCAGAACGCCCTGTTCCTGTCCTGCATCCTGCTGCTGTCCGGCGTCGTGCTGCTCTACGCGGGCAAGGACATCGGCACGGCGTTCGAGATGGTCACCACGGTGTCGGCCGTGTGCTTCATGTTCGTGTGGACGATCTTCCTCTGCAGCTACCTCGTGTACCGGCGCCGGCGTCCGGAGAAGGCGGCGACCTCGGCATTCAAGATGCCGGGCGGCGTGTTCATGGTGTTCGTGGTGCTCGCGTTCTTCCTGTTCATCCTCTGGGCGCTGACCACTCAGCCGGACACCCTGATCGCGCTGCTCGTGACACCGATCTGGTTCGCGATCCTCATCGTCGCCTGGCTGTTCGTGCGGAAGTCGCCGCACCACCTGGAGCGCCACGCCGCGCACATCGCGTACCTGCGCGACGACACGATCCCGGCCGACTGAGGCGTCAGGCCACCGACTCGAGGGTCGCGGGCTGTGTGGCCGCGGCCTTCGGGGCGAAGACACGGGGGCGGAGCGCGAGGAACAGCAGCACCATGCCGGCGGCGAGCAGCATGTGCCCCACGCCCGCGATGCCGGCGATCATCTTGGTGGACTCCTGGCCGAGCACCGTGAGGCAGCCGTGCCAGACGAGCATCGCCGAGGTCAGCACGAGCCCGGCGGTGTAGGTCCAGAAGAACCAGCCGAACAGGCGGCTCTCGGAGAGCGCGAACGCCTTCTCCAGGAGCAGCACCACGAGGAAGACGACGAAGCCCAGCACGAGCAGATGCGTGTGCACGAGTCCGAGCTGCGTCGGCGCCCCCTCGGGGAAGCCATTGATCTTGGTGAACTCGCGGTAGAAGAGTCCGGAGGCGACGCCCACCAGCATGGAGGCGAACGCGGCGGTGAAGAGCCTGCGCATGGGAGTCCTTTCTGTCTGCCTCCAGCCTCGCCGTGGGGCCGTCGCCGCGGATCCATCGAACGGTTGAGACCGCGGGCGTCAGAGCAGACCGGACTCCCGGGCGATCGCGACCGCCTTCGCGCGGCTGTCGGCCCCGAGCTTCTCGAAGACGTGCACGAGGTGGGTCTTCACCGTCGCCTCGGTGACGAACAGCGCCTTCGCGATCTCCCGGTTCGAGGCCCCGGTGTCGAGCAGCCGCAGCACGTCGAGCTCGCGCCCCGTGAGCTGCACCCGCGGGGCGCGGAGGGCGCGGCCGACGCGCGCCGTGAGCTCCGGCGTCAGCGCCTGCCCGCCCGATGCGGCCTGTCGCACGGCCCGGACGATGTCCTCCGGGGCGATGTCCTTGAGCAGATACCCCGCCGCCCCTGCCTCGATCGCGCCGAGGATCTGGGCGTCGCGGTCGAACGTCGTGAGGATGAGCACCGCCGGAGCCGGGTCGAGCGCTCGGAGCGCCGCCGTCGTCTGCACGCCGTCCATGCCCCTCCCCAGCCGCAGATCGCAGAGGACGACGTCGGGACGGAGGTGCCGGGCGAGGACAACCGCCTCCTCCCCGGACGCGGCCTCACCCACGACCTCGGCGTCGTCGCGGCGGTCGAACAGCGAGCGCACGCCGGCGCGCACGATGGGGTGGTCGTCGACGAGCAGGATCCGCACGGGAGTCACGACCGGCCTCCGAGGGGCAGGTGGGCGGACAGCGCGGTGCCGTCGCCGGGGGCGCTCTCCACGTCGAGACCGCCGCCGAGCTCGCGCAGCCGGGCGCGCATCGCCCGCAGGCCGTAGCCGCCGCCGGGCCCCGCCGACTCCAGCCGGGACGGGTCGAAGCCGCGACCGTCGTCGACCACGTCCAGCCGCACCGCGTCGCGGGCGTCCGCGAGCGTCACCACGACGCGAGTGGCGCCGGCGTGGCTGCGCACGTTGGCGAGCGCGGACTGCGCCGTCCGCAGCAGGGCGACCTCCGCGTCGAGGCCGAGTGCGGGCAGATCCTCGTCGGCATGGAAGGTGGCCGCGATCCCGGTCTCGGCGGTCAGGCGCTCGAGCATCCGGGCGAGGGCGTCGCTCAGCGCGGAGCCGTCCAGCTCGGCGGGCATGAGGTCGTCGACGATGCGTCGGGCGTCGGCGAGGCCTTCCGCGGCGAGGGCCCCGATCTGCCCGAGCGCCCGATCCCGGCCGTCCTCGTGCTCGGCCGCCGACCGCGCCAGCAGGACGATGGACGACAGGCTCTGGGCGACCGTGTCGTGGATGTCACGCGACACCCTGGTGCGCTCGGCGGCGGCGCCGGACTCCCGCTGGGTCCGGGCGAGCTCGTCCTGGAGGGCCGCCATCTCCTGCTGCGTCGCGACGAGGGAGGCGATGAGTCGCCGCCGCTCTCGCCCGTCGCGGACGAGCTCCAGGTAGCCGCGGGAGATCCCGAGGGCGAAGATGCCGCCCACCAGCGGCCCGATCACGTTCGCGTAGGTGGTGGTCCCGGTGTGCAGCAGCGGGGCGACGATCACGACGGCGAGGATGACGATACTGAGCAGCACGGCCCATCGCAGTCGCAGCAGGAAGCCGGCGAGCAGCCACAGCGAGAACGCGAGCCAGACGAACTCCGGCGACAGCGCCACCGCCCCCAGCCAGATGGCCGTGAGCCCCAGCAGCCAGCCGGTGCCGAGCGCCCGGTCGTCCGTCCGTGAGGAGAGCAGGAGTCCGCCGCCGTACCAGCCGAGGAAGGCGAGGGCGGTCGCGAGCAGCCACGGCACCGGGACGCCGTCGGCGAGGGAGCGGACGACGCCGACGACGGTGAGCACGACGGTGATGACGGCCTGGCCGACACGGAGCGACGTGACCAGGCGCCCCCAGGAGCGTGTGCGTGCTCCGGGCCGCCCTCCGGGGTGGTCGGTCTCCGCGATGTCTCCGGTCGGCATGCTGACATTCTCGTCCGCCGGGCCGGTGTGCGCCTCCATCGTTCGGTCGACCCGGTTCGAATCGCCCGATTGGTGGCATCCGGCCCGGATTTGGGACCAATCAGGCGATTCGAACGAAGGTATTGTGGGGCCGATGTCGACACCGCACCCGTTCCCGGCGACGATCGCGGCGGCCGTCGACCACGAGCTCGTGATCCGGAAGTCGCGCTTCCTCACCCATGTCGCACCGGTGTCGTCGGTGGCCGAAGCCGAAGCCGTCATCGCGGCGATCCGGAAGCGCGCCTGGGACGCGAACCACAACTGCACCGCGATGGTGACCGGTCTGCACGGGGATCAGGCGCGCTCCTCGGACGACGGTGAGCCCTCCGGAACGGCCGGCGTCCCGATGCTCGAGGTCCTCCGGCGCCGCGGTCTCACGGACGTCATCGCGGTGGTCACCCGCTACTTCGGCGGGGTGAAGCTCGGGGCGGGCGGCCTCATCCGCGCCTACTCCGCGGCGGTGTCGGAGACGCTCGACCGTGCCGCCCTCGTCCGTCGCGCGGCGCTCACCCAGGCGACCGTCGAGGTCCCGCACGCCGAGGCGGGCCGCTACGACAACCTGCTCCGCGATTGGGCGGCGTCCCACGGGGCCACGCTCGGCACACCGACATACGGGGTCTCCGCGCAGCTCGAGCTGTGGGTGCCCGCCGCCGCGCTTCCGCGTCTGACCGCCGACCTCGCCGCCGCGTCCGGGGGCGCCGTGGCCCCAGTGGCCGGTATCGAGCGGATCGTCGACGTCCCGGACTGAGGCCTCCCGGCGGCCGCACACCGTCCGACGGATATCCTGGACGCCGCGGTCGCGGAAGGAGAGCGATGTTCGACAGTCCGCTCTCGGCCTCGCCGTACGAGATCCTCGGCGTGGATCCGGCCGTCGACGACGCCGAGCTCCGGCGGGCGTATCGGCTGCGACTGCGGCAGACCCACCCCGACACCGGCGGCGACGCGGCCGTGTTCATCCAGGTCCAGCGCGCGTGGGAGCTCATCGGCACCGCAGAGGACCGCGCCGCGTACGACCGCCGCGCGGGCCTGACCGACGACGGCGGCGAATGGAGCGGCTGGCGCCCGCAGACCGTGCGCACCGACACCCGGCCGCGCGCCCGCTCCTACGGACACCCCGGCGGCTGGCGCCGCGAACGCTACCTCTCCCTGATCCGCGAGTGGGCGGGTCACGGGGTCGAGGTCCCCGATCCGTACGCCCCGGCCCTCGTGCGCGCCGCCCCGCGGGAGCTCCGGCGGCTGCTCGCCGACGCGCTCGCGGAGGAGGCCACGGCACGCACGGTCTCCGACCTCGGCATGGGCTTCACGGTCTGGCACGACGTCGCCGCCGGACAGAACCCCGAGGACAAGCTCGACCACGTGGTGCTCAGTCCCTCCGGCCTCTACGGCGTCATGTCCGAGGACTTCGGCGGGGTCGTGGGGTTCCGCCGCGGGGAGATCACCGGCCCGAGCCTCGGCACGCGAGCCCCGGTCACGGCGGCTCTCGCCCGGATGCGCACGGTGGCGAAGGCCGCGAAGGTGAAGTTCGGCGGGGCGATCGTGGTGCTCCCCGACGACGACCTCGCCCAGGCGGTCACCCCGCTCGGGAGCACTCGCGGGGTCCCGGTCGTGGTGGTGCGGCGCAGCGCGCTGGCGATGGTGCTGCGTCAGGGCGTGCCCGGGGCGCGGGCCATCGGCGGCAACGAGCTGTTCGACGTCCGCACCCGGCTGCAGCAGACGGTCCGCTTCGTCTGACGGCGGCGACGCGCCCGGCATCCCGGCATGCTCTTTTGAATCACTCAAAACACCTGTAGAGTCGAGGGCATGGAGACGGAACTCGACTCGGCGTTGCGCGACGCCGGGCTGCGTGCGACTGCGGGCCGCGTCGCCGTTCTCGAGGCTCTCGGCTCCATGGCCCATACGGATGCGGAGCGGGTCTACCGCGCCGTGTCCGACGTGCTTCCGACCACGTCGATCCAGTCGGTGCACAACATCCTCGCGGACCTGACGACGGCGGGCCTCATCCGCCGGATCGAACCGGCAGGCTCCGCGGCGCTGTACGAACGGCGCATCGACGACAACCACCACCACGTCGTCTGCACCTCCTGCGGTGCGGTCGGCGATGTGGACTGCGTCGTCGGCGAGGCGCCGTGTCTCACCCCGTCCTCGACGGGGGGCTTCACCGTGCAGACAGCTGAAGTCACCTTCTGGGGCCTCTGCCCCAGCTGCCAGAACGCCGCGTAGGCGCATCCACCGATCCCCTCCCCGAGGGTCCGTTCGGCATGTCCGCGCGGAGAAGGAGAAGACCATGACCAACCCCACCGACGCGGGCCGTCCGGCCACGACGACGCAGGCCGGAGCGCCGATCGCGAGCGACACCCACTCGCTGACCGTGGGCCCCGACGGCCCCACCGCGCTGCACGACCACTACCTGGTCGAGAAGCTCGCCTCCTTCAACCGCGAGCGGGTGCCGGAGCGCAACCCGCACGCCAAGGGCGGCGGCGCGTTCGGCGAGTTCGTCGTCACCGAGGACGTCTCGAAGTACACCCGTGCGGCCGTGTTCCAGCCGGGCGCCACCTCGGAGACCCTCCTCCGCTTCTCCTCCGTCGCCGGCGAGCAGGGCTCCCCCGACACCTGGCGCGACGTGCGCGGGTTCTCGCTGCGCTTCTACACGACCGAGGGCAACCTCGACATCGTCGGCAACAACACCCCGACGTTCTTCCTCCGCGACGCCATCAAGTTCCCCGACTTCATCCACTCGCAGAAGCGCCTCGGCGACTCCGGCCTGCGCGACGCGGACATGCAGTGGGACTTCTGGACCCTCTCGCCGGAGAGCGCCCACCAGGTCACCTACCTCATGGGCGAGCGCGGCCTCCCCCGCAGCTGGCGTCACATGAACGGCTACGGCTCGCACACCTACTCGTGGATCAACGCCGAGGGCGAGGTGTTCTGGGTCAAGTACCACTTCATCTCCCACCAGGGCGTCGAGGCGATGAGCCCGGAGGAGGCCGAGCAGCTGGCCGGTTCTGACGCGGACCACTACCGTCGCGACCTGTTCCAGTCGATCGACGGCGGCGACTTCCCGAAGTGGGACCTGTACGTGCAGATCATGCCGTACGACGAGGCCAAGGACTACCGCTTCAACCCGTTCGACCTCACCAAGACGATCTCGAAGAAGGACTACCCGCGCATCAAGGTCGGCACGCTGACCCTGAATCGCAACCCGGAGAACTTCTTCGCGCAGATCGAGCAGGCCGGCTTCGCGCCGGGGAACCAGGTGCCCGGTACCGGCATCTCCCCCGACAAGATGCTCATGGGCCGGATGTTCGCCTACCCGGACGCCCAGCGCCACCGCATCGGCGCGAACTACAACCAGCTGCCGGTGAACCAGCCGCACGCCGCCGAGACCCGCAACTACCAGCACGAGGGCTCGATGCGGTACCAGTACAACGACGCCGCGCACCGCACCTACCAGCCGAACTCCTTCGGGACCCCCGGTGGCCCCGAGGCCGACCCGGCGAAGGGCATCGAGGTGAACTGGTCGGCGGACGGCGAGCTCACCCGCTCCGCCGCGACGCTGCACGCCGAGGACGACGACTTCGGTCAGGCCGGCACGCTGTACCGCGAGGTCTTCGACGGCCCGCAGCGCGCCCGCTTCCTGGAGGTGCTGACCGGTCAGGGCCGCTCGATCACGGTCGACGCCATCCGCGAGCGCTTCTTCCAGTACTGGACGAACGTGGACGCCGAGCTCGGCGCCGCTCTGCGCGACCGCGTCTGACCCGAGACCCCGGGTTCTCCTCGAAACCCCCTCTCCGCGACACCGCGGGGAGGGGGTTTCGGCGTGTAACCGGGGTCTCGGCGCCCGGGAAGGGAGAAGGGGAGGAGGATGGTGGGGTGGCTGTTCCCCTCTCCGACCTGACCGAGATGCCCGACCCGCAGCACGTCTACGCGGCGGACGGCACACGACTGGCGACCTACACGTGGGGGGAGCTCGACGCCCCGGTCGTGGTGACCGTGCACGGCTTCGCCTCGGGCGCCCGCGACAACTGGGTGCTCACCGGCTGGGTGCGCGAGCTGACCAGGGCCGGGTACCGCGTGCTCGCACTCGACCAGCGGGGCCACGGGCAGAGCGACAAGCCGCACGAGTCCGACGCCTACGCCATCCGCAACCTCGTGACCGACGTCGAGACCGTCATGGACACGTACCTCGTCGACGACGCGTTCTACCTCGGCTACTCGCTCGGCGCCCGGGTGGGGTGGGAGGTTGCCCGCGAGCTCCCGCATCGGATCGGCCGGGCGGTCCTGGGCGGTGTCCCCGACGGCATCCCCCTCGCACGTCTCGACCTCGACCAGGTGCGCGCGTACATCGCGGACGGCACCCCGGTGAAGGACCGCACGACGCAGAACTACATCGCGCTGACCGAGCGGGTGCCCGGGAACGATCTGCGCGCGCTCATCGCCCTGGCCGAGGGACTTCGGGGCTCCGGCACGATCGATCCCGATCCCGCGGACGCCCCGGTCGTGCCGCTGCTGTTCGCGACGGGATCGAAGGACGCGATCATCGAGGGCTCCCGGGCGCTGGCGGCCGCGGCTCCCGATGCCCGTTTCGTCGAGCTCCCGAACCGCCACCACTTCAACGCCCCCGGCTCCCGCGACTTCAAGGAGGCCGCGCTCGGTTTCTTCGCCGAGTCCTGACCCCGCCGAGACCCCGTCTACGCGCCGAGACCCCCTCCTGCACTCGCGTGCAGGAGGGGGTCTCGGCGGGAAAGCGGGGTCTCGGGGATCAGGCGGTGGCGTCCTCGCGCTTCGGGAGGACCCAGCCGGCGCGGGGGAAGTGGCACGTGTAGCCGTTCGGGTACTTGATCAGGTAGTCCTGGTGCTCGGGCTCGGCCTCCCAGAACGGACCGGCGGGCTCGATCGTCGTGACGGCCTTACCCGGCCACAGCCCGGAGGCGTCGACGTCGGCGATCGTGTCGCGGGCGACCTGCTCCTGCTCGGGGGTGAGCGGGAAGATCGCCGACCGGTAGCTCGACCCGATGTCGTTGCCCTGACGGTTCAGGGTCGACGGGTCGTGGATCTGGAAGAAGAACGCCAGGATGTCGCGATAGGTCGTCGCACTCGGGTCGAAGACGATCTCCACGGCCTCCGCGTGACCGGGGTGGTTGCGGTAGGTCGCGTGGTCGTTCTCCCCGCCGGTGTAGCCCACGCGGGTGTCGATCACCCCGGGCTGGCGGCGGATGAGGTCTTCCATGCCCCAGAAGCAGCCGCCCGCGAGGACGGCCGTCTCGGTCCCGGGGGTGCGGGTGATGGTTCCGGTGTCGGTCATGACTGCTCCTCAGAGGTGTCGGTGGTGAAGAGGGGGCTGTAGCGACCGTACCCCTCCTTCTCGAGATCCTCCGCCGGGATGAAGCGGAGGGCCGCCGAGTTCATGCAGTAGCGCAGGCCGCCCTCGGCGCGGGGCCCGTCGTCGAAGACGTGACCCAGGTGGCTGTCGGCGCCGGACGACCGCGCCTCGGTGCGGGTCATCCACAGCGTGCGGTCGGTCTTCGTGGTCACGGCGTCGGCGTCGATCGGGCGCGTGAAGCTCGGCCAGCCGCTGCCGCTGTCGTACTTGTCCCGGGAGGAGAACAGCGGCTGCCCGGAGACGACGTCGACGTAGATGCCGTCGTCGTGATTGTTCCAGTAGGCGTTGCGGAAGGGCGGCTCGGTGGCGTCCTGCTGCGTGACCTCGTACTGCAGGTTCGTGAGACCGCTGACGGCCTCGGGGGTCCTGCCGTAGTCGTTCGACATGAGTGGCTCCTTGTCCGACGCCGCTGGCTGCGGCGTCACTGAGGAGAACCAGGGACGAGCCCGTTTTGGTCCCGCGGGGCTGGGAGCGGGCTGAGAGTTTCTGCCGCTCAGCCCGCGTCTCGGACGACGGCGAGGTTCCGTTCCGCGGTGCGGACGATCTCCGCGACCGTGCGATCCTCCGGCCGTCGCGCCACCTTGAGGCCGAGCCAGGGCACAGCGCCCGCGGCGCGGAGCCCCGCGCGGACGTGCGCCGCGCCGAGCAGCGACGCCGACGCGGGATGGGCCTCGGCGATGGGCAGGTGCGCGTCCACCCAGGCGGGGCCGTACGGACTCTCCACCGGCGCGGCCCCGGAGAACGCGAGCCCGGTCAGCAGGCCCGAAGCCGCTGCGTCGGCGATCTGCGCGGTCACCGCATCCGCATCCCGCAGCTCGATCGCCGACCGCCCCCAGTTGAGCCAGAGGCCGACCGGGGCGCCGGCGGACCGGATGGCCGCGATCTCGGCAGCGAGCGGGAGGAACCCCTTCTCCGGCGTCTGACCGGGAACGGCGGCGTCGCAGTGCTCGATGACGAGCCGGGCTCCGCTCCAGTCGAACGCCGCGACCTCCTCCAGCGACCGGACGAGCGCATCCCCGTCTCCGCTCCCGCGGGGCGCGGTGTGCAGCATCACCACCGCGACCGATGCGGCGCTCTCGGCGGTGAGCCGCGCGACGTCGTCCGCCATGCGCCGCAGATCCGCCACCGCCGCGGCCCTCCCCTCCTCCTGCGGCGAGGCGAGTCCGTACGACGGGTCCTCCCCGAGCCGCCGCATCACGAACGGCACCGGGGTGACCGCAAGGGGCACACCCGGCACATGGCCGAGGAACCAGGACGGATCGTGCGGATGCACCGTCCCCATCCACGGCACCTCGAGCCCGGCCACCCCGGGGAGCGCGCAGAGCTCCGGCAGCAGCGCGGCCTCGAATGCCGGATCCCACCGGGCGTGCGCGGGGGACAGCGGATAGGCGCTGAGGAGCACGGGGGTCACGGACGGGCCTCGGCGAGACTCCGCGCGAACCAGGACGTGATGGTGGCCGGGTGGGTGATGGCCGTGCCGACGCAGACCGCGTAGGCCCCCGCGGCGATCGCGGCGGCGGCGTGCGCCGGGGTGTGGACGCGTCCTTCTGCGACGATCGGGCGCGTGCAGCGTGCCGCGATGAGGCCGATGAGCTCGAGGTCGGGGCCGTCGCTCTTCGGACGCTCCCCGGTGTATCCGGACAGGGTCGTGCCCAGGATGTCGGCACCCGCGGCTTCGGCGGCGATCGCGTCGTCGAGGGAACCGCAGTCGGCCATGATGAGCGCGTCGGAATGGTCGCGCAGCCCGACGATGGTCTCCGCGAGGGTCCGGCCGTCGGGCCGCGGGCGTCGGGTGCCGTCGATCGCCACGATGTCGGCGCCCGCGTCGGCGACGGCCACGGCATGCTCCAGCGTCGGCGTGATGAAGACGTCGGCATCGCCGTCCTTCCACAGCCCGATGATCGGCACCGGGAGGTCCGCGACCGCGCGGATGTCGTCGATGCCCTGCACGCGGATCCCGGCGGCACCGCCGACGAGGGCGGCGTCGGCGACCTGCGCCATGGTGCGCGGGTCGCGCATCGCCTCCCCGGGGTACGCCTGACAGGAGACGATGAGTCCGCCGTGCAGGCGTTCGAGGATGGGGTTCGGTGTCATGGTCGCCTCCAGGCGGATGCCGCCGCTCCCCGCAGCGGCGCGTCGTCGCCGAGGGTTCCCGGCAGGATGGGGGTGTCGTGCAGGGCGTCGATGGCCTCCGCGTGGAAGGCCGCCCGCAGGGAGTCCCACCAGAGCTCGCCGATGCGCGGCACGCCGCCGGTGATGACGATCCGCTCCGGGTCGAGGAGGGTCGCGGCTCCCGCGAGTGCGCGGCCGACGGCGGCGGCGGAGTCCTGGACGGCGCGGACGGCGAGGGAGTCGCCCGTGCCGGCCGCGGCGGCGACCCCGCGCGCATCGCGCAGCCCCGCGTCGCCGCCGAGCGAGAGGTAGTGCCGGTGCAGGCCGATGCCGGAGCCGAGGGCTTCGAGGTGTCCGCTCCGGCCGCAGGGGCAGCGGAGGTGCGCGGCACCCGGGATCGGGAGATGCGCGAGCTCGCCGGCGACGTGATGGGCGCCGCGCACCGGAACGCCGTCGAGGACGATGCCAGCGCCGACACCGGTGCCGACGGCGACGACGAGGGCGCTCGAGGCTCCGGCGGCGGCCCCGTGGAGGTACTCCCCCGTGGCGTGCGCGTCGACGTCGTTCTGCACGGCGACCGGCGCATCGGCGGGGAGGCGGTCCGCGAGGGCTTCCCGGATCAGGGCGGCCAGCGGAGTGCCCGGCCAGTCGGCGAAGGTGTCGGTGGCCGACACGATCGTCCCCGTCCGTGCGTCGACCACGCCCGCCGTGCCGATGCCGACGCCGACGAGCGCGGACTCCTCGTCGAGTAACTCCTCCGCGAGCGCGGCGACGGTCACCACGACGGCGGCGGGTCCCGCGCTCGCGGGGGTCGGCGCCGCGGTGGTGCGCAGCAGCGCGTCCGCCCGGTCGGCGAGCGCCGCGGCCGTCTTGGTGCCGCCGATGTCGACGGCGAGGACGACCTCGCGCATCAGACGGCGACCGGAAGCAGACCGAGCTCGTCGAGGATCGCGCGGATGCCGGCGACGGCCTCCGCAGTGAGCGGCTCCACCGTGTCGGCCATCGCCGCGTGGTCGATGATGCCGCGCGCGTGCATCGCCGCCTTGAACGCCCCGACGCCGGTGGCGTCGCCGGACAGCCCCTGCGGCTGGAACACGATGTCGAAGAGCCGGTTGATGCGCTCCTGCTCGGCCCGGGCGGTCGCCCAGTCACCGCGCTGCGCGGCCTCCCAGAGGCGCACGTAGCCGGCGGCCTCCACGTTCGCCAGGCCGGGGACGACACCCGCGGCACCGACGAGGGCCATCGCGTCGACGACGACCTCGTGTCCGGTGAGCAGCTGCAGCGGGCGACCGGCGGCCTCGTTCGCCGCGATCAGTCGGCGGAACCCGACGTCGTCGCCGGACGAGTCCTTCACCCCCTGGATGACGCCCTCCCGGCCGAGCTGCACGAGCAGGTCGATGCCGAGCTTGGAGTGCACGCGCACCGGCACGTCGTAGGCCCACAGCGGCACGTCGATCGCGGCGGCGATCGTGCGGAAGTGCGCGGCGATCTCGGCCGGCGAGTTCAACGTGTACAGCGGCGCGGTGGTCACGATCGCCTGCGCGCCCGCGGCGGCGAGCCGGCGGGCCGTCTCGATGATGCGCGGGGCCGTGAGCTCGATCGCCCCGGCGATGACGGGCACGCGTCCCGCGTTCGCGGCGACGATCGTCTGCAGCAGCTCGACGCGCTGGTCGTCGGTGAAGTAGGCGGTCTCGCCGGTGGAGCCGAGCGCGAACAGTCCGGAGACGCCCTCCCCGATCAGGCGCTCGACGAGGCGGGTGAGCGACGCGTGGTCGATCGTCCCGTCGGGGAGCAGCGGGGTGGCGACCGGCGGGACGACGCCAGAGAACGACAGGGCGGGAGCGGGGGAAGGCATAGGTGTTCCGTCTTTTCAGTGGTGGGGTTCGAGTAGCGAGGGCGCGGCGCCCAGCAGCGTGCGGGTGTAGGGGTCGGCGGGGTCGTCGAAGACCCGGGCGGCGTCGCCGTGCTCGACGACGCGGCCCTTGTTCATCACGGCGATCTCGTCGGAGAGGTAGCGGACGGTCTGGATGTCGTGGGAGATGAAGACCATGCCCAGGCCGAGCTGCTGCTTCAGGTCGGTCAGCAGGTTCAGGATCTGCGCGCGCACCGAGACGTCGAGGGCCGAGGTCGGCTCATCGGCGACGATGACCTGCGGGTCGAGGACGAGGGCTCTGGCGATCGCGACGCGCTGCCGCTGGCCGCCGGAGAGCTGGCTGGGCAGCGCCTCCAGCGCCGACGACGGCAGCCCCACGAGCCCGATGAGGTCGCGCACCTTGCGCTCCCGGCTCGCCGGGGAGCCGAGGCGATGCACCTGCAGCGGATCCAGCAGCGCGTCCCGCACGGTCATGCGGGCGTTCAGAGCCGTCGCCGGGTCCTGGAACACCACGGAGAGGATGCGTCCCAGGCGCTTGCGCACCGCGGGGGTGAAGGAGCGCACGGTCTCCCCGTCGAAGACGACCTGACCGCTCGTGGGCTTCTCGAGGCCGATCAGCACCTTCGCGGAGGTGGACTTGCCCGAGCCGGACTCGCCCACGATGCCCAGCGTCTGTCCGCGGCGGACCGTGAGCGAGACCCCGGCGAGCGCGTCCACGTAGTGCGGGCGGAACAACGACGAGCTGCGGGCCCGGTAGCGGACGTGCACGTCCTGCAGCTGGATGACGGGTTCGCTCATCGTCCTGCTCCGATCGGTTCGACGGGCGCATCCGCAGGATGCGCGGAGTAGTAGTGCTCGGTGCCGTCGATGTGCCGCCGCACGGGTTCCACTCCGGCGTACCGGGCGGGGTCCGTCGAGCGCGGCGCGAAGCGGTCGCCCTGCGGGAAGTCTCGTGGGGAGGGGACGACACCGGACACCTGATGCAGGCGGTCGGAGCCGGCCTCGATCGAGAGCACCGCCCCGAGCAGGCCCTGGGTGTACTCGTGGACGGGCTGCGTGAGCACCTCGCGGGTGGTGCCCTGCTCCACGACCTGGCCCGCGTACATCACGGTGATCCGGTGCGAGAGCTCGGCGACGAGGGCGAGGTCGTGCGAGACGAACACCAGTGCGAACCCGAGCTCCCGCTGCAGCCGCATCAGCAGCTCCACGACCTGCGCCTGCACCGTCACGTCGAGGGCCGTGGTGGGCTCGTCGGCGATCACCAGCCGCGGGTCGCGGGTCAGGGCCATCGCGATGAGCACGCGCTGCCGCTGGCCGCCCGAGAGCTCGTGCGGGTAGGAGGCGAGCGTGCGCGTCGGATCGAGACCGACGAGCTCCAGCAGCTCCTCGGCCGTGCGGGTGCCGCCCCGGGAGGTGAGCTGCTTCATCTGCGCGCGGATCAGCATTGCGGGATTCAGCGAGCTCAGCGCGTCCTGGTAGATCATCGCGATGTCGTGGCCGCGCAGCGCGTTGCGCTCCTTCGGCGTCATCCGCAGCAGATCCTTCCCGTCGAACAGGATGCGCCCGCGGATGTCGGCCTTCGGATCGAGCAGCCCCATGATCGCCAGCGACGTGATGGACTTGCCGCACCCCGACTCCCCCACGAGCGACATGGTCTCGCCGGGGCGCACGGTGAAGCTGACGTGGTCGACCACGTCGACGTCCCCGTGACGCGGGAAGGAGATGCACAGATCCTGCACCTCGAGCAGCGGCGCGGCGTCTCCCGTGTAGACCAGGCGATCGGTGCGGGCGAGCTCGCGGGCGCGCAGCTCGGCGAGGCGTTCCGCCAGGGGCACCGCCTCCGCGGTGGGCACGAGCACGTCGGGGACGCCGCTGGGCACCGAGAGGTTGACCGCGGTGTCGACCGTCGGGATGACGTGGGTGTCGTCCGGGGCGGCAGCCTCCTCCAGGTCGTGCGTCGACTCCTCCGTGTTCGCGGCATCGGCCGTGATCTTCCTGGCGCGCGGCGAGACCATGGCGTCGGTCATCCCCTCGGACAGGATGTTGAGGCACAGCACGGTGATCATGATGAGGATGCCGGGGAAGAAGGTCGCCCACCAGGCCCCGCTCATGAGCAGGTTGCGCCCCGCGGCGATCACGTTGCCCCAGGACGGCTCGGGGTCGGGCACACCGGCCTGCAGGAACGACAGCGAGGCCTCGAACACGATCGCGTCGGCGACGAGCACCGTGGCGAAGACGAGCACGGGTGCCATGGCGTTGCGGGCGACGTGCCGCACGATGATCCGCGGGGTCCCCGCGCCCATCACGCGGACGGCCGAGACGTAGTCCTCGCCGTACTGGTCGAGGATGTTCGCCCGGACGATGCGGGTCAGCTGCGGCACGTAGAGGAACGCGATCGTGAGCACCAGCACCGGAAGCGACTTGCCGAACACCGCCACGAACACGGCGGCGAGCGCGATGCCGGGGAACGACATGATCACGTCCATGACGCGCATGAGGGTCTCGGAGATCCACTTCGGCGCGGTCGCGGCGATCGTGCCCAGCACGCAGGCGACGGCGAGGGCGACGAGCGTGGCCCCGAGCCCGATCACGAGGGAGTAGCGGGCCCCGTAGACCAGTCGGGAGAAGATGTCGCGACCCTGCCGGTCGGTGCCGAACCAGTGCTCCCCGCTCGGCGGCTGCACCGGCGGGCCGGAGGCGAGCGGGTCGTACGGCGAGATCAGCGGCGCGAGGATCGCGGCGAGCGCGATGATCGCGAGCACGGCGAGGCAGATGATCGAGCCGAGGGAGAGACGGCCCCAGCGGAGGCCGGGGACGGAGAGCCGTTCCGTGAGTCTGCGTCGCATGTCACACCGCCCGGATTCGAGGATTGATGAGCACGTACAGGAGGTCGACGATGATGTTGATCACGACGAAAGCGAGCGCGACCGCGAGCGTCACGCCCTGCACGAGGTTCGGTTCGTTGTTGGTGACCCCGTTGAGGATGAGCGTGCCCATCCCCGGGATCGCGAAGATGATCTCGATCACCACGGCGCCGCCGAGCAGATACCCGATGCGGAGACCCAGCACCGTCACGGGGGTGATCAGCGCGTTGCGCAGCACGTTACGGCCGACGACGATCACCCGCGGGATCCCGGCGCCGAGGGCGGTGCGCACATAGTCGCGGTCGAGCTCCTCGACCATCGAGGTGCGCACGACCCGGGAGAGCTGCCCGATCACGGGCACGGCGAGTGCGACCGCGGGAAGGGTCATCCGGGCGAGCCACCCGGACGGGTCGTCGGCGAAGGCCGGCAGCGGGCCCGAGGCCGGCAACACGCCGAGCGCCAGGGTGAACACCTGGATGAGGAGGATGGCGAGCCAGAAGGAGGGCGTGGACAGCGCGGCGACGCCGAAGACGCGGATGACCTGGTCGGGCCAGCGGTCGCGGTAGACCGCGGCGAGGACGCCGATCACGAACGCGACGACCACGGCGATCACGAGCCCGAGGAAGGTCAGGGCCAGCGTCACCGGGAACGCCCTGGCGACCTCGTCGACCACCGGCAGGCTGCGGGCGGAGTAGGTGCCCAGGTCGCCCTGGACGAGGCCGAACAGGAAGTTCACGTAGCGGACGAACAGCGGGAGGTTCAGTCCGTGGTCTTCGCGGTACGCCTCCAGCGCCTCGGGGGAGGCGGTCTCGCCGAGCGCGGTGCGTGCCGGGTCGACGGGCGAGAACGACATCACGAAGAAGACCAGGAACGTGATGCCGAGGATCATCAGCGGCAACTGCAGCAGTCGCCGACCGACGAGGCGGAGCGTGTGGGACACGTGCCGCTCCTTCCGGGGGTGGGGTGGCGGGGGCGCGCTCTTCGGGCGAGCGCGCCCCCGCCCTGTCGGGCAGGTGCTACTTCGCGGCCACGCCGACGTCGAGGAACGACAGTCCGGTCGTGGGGACCGGCTGGAAGCCGACCAGCTCCTGCGAGCTCCAGGCGGTGGGCAGCTTGCGGTGGAACAGCGGGTACAGCACGGCCTGGTCGGAGATCAGGTCGTACGCCTGGTTCCAGGACTCCTGCTGCTCCTCGCCCTCCTGGGTGACGGCGGTGTCAAGCAGCGTGCGCAGCTCGGCGTACTCCGGGGAGTCGGCCCAGGCGGTGCGCGTCTGGGTCCAGACGTTCTCGCCGTACCACCAGTTCATGAGCAGGTCGGGGTCCACGCCGAACACCGACGGGTCACCGGGGGCGATGGCGACCGTGTAGTCGCCGGAGTCGACCTTCTCGTACATCGACGCCGACTGGCTGATGTCGAGGGTGGTGTCGATGCCGATCGCGTCGAGGGACTCCTTGATGAGCGGGGCGACCTCCTTCACCCATCCGGTGTCGGTCATGCGCAGCGTGATCGCGAGGTCGGAGACCCCGGCCTCCGCCAGCAGCTCCTCCGCCTTCTCCGGGTCGTACGAGTAGACCGTGGACGCCTCGTGGTAGTTCGGGTAGTCCTCGGGCAGGAACGACGTGGCCGGGGTGGCGTTGCCGAGCATGCCGGTCTCGATGATCTTGTCCATGTCGAGCGCGTAGTGCAGCGCCTGGCGGACGCGGACGTCGTCGAACGGCTCGGCCTTCGTGTTGAACATCATGAAGAGGAGGCCGAACGACTGCACGCTCTCGACCTCGGCCGAGGCGGCCAGTCCGTCGGCATCGATGTACGGCACGTCCTCGATCGCCTGCACCGTGCCGGTCGACATCGCGGTGACGCGGGCGGAGGCGTCGGCGAGGAGGTTCCAGTTCATGCCCGCGGCGAGCGCGGGACGCGGGCCGTTGTAGTCGTCGTACCGCTCGAAGACGATCTTGTCCTCGGGAACGGCGGAGACGAGGGCGTAGGGACCGGAGCCGATCGGGTTCGCGCCGAACTCCTCGGGGTCGGCCTCGACCACGGCCTTCGGCACGATCTTGACGACGCCGAGTCGATCGTCGATGAGGGAGAACGGGTAGTCGGTGGTGATCCGGACGGTGTCCTCGTCGACGGCCGTGACGGTGTCGATGAACTCGACGAACGAGCGGAACAGGGAGTTGTTCGCCGGGTCGAGGACGCGCTCGTAGCTGAAGACCACGTCGTCGGCGGTGACCGGGTCTCCGTTCTGGAAGGTCGCGCCTTCGCGGAGGTCGATGTCGTAGGTCGTCTCGTCGACCTGCGTCGGGAAGTCGGCGGCGAGGGCGGGGGCGGGCTCCTGCGTGACGGGGTCGAGATCGATGAGCCCCTCGAAGATGTGCCAGTTCGCCGAGACCGTCACGGCGCCGGAGGCGACCATCGGGTCGAAGCTGCCGTTCAGGGTGTACGAGATCCCGGCTTCGATGATGCCGTCCGGGTCGATGTCGCTCGCGGCGGGGCTCTCGGCGGTGCTGGCGGCGCCGCCGCAGCCGGCGAGGGCGAGGGACGCGGCGACCGTGCCGGCGACCGCCATCGCGAGACGACCCGCGCGGCGGCGGGTGCTGTGTCGGTTCATGTGTGCTCCAGGTGGTGGGGGGCGACGCCTTGAGAACATCAGACGTCTGATGTACTCTAAACACACGTTCGACCGGATCACAAGAGTGAGAGGATCGGAGCGTTTCCGGCAGGCAGGAGAGGGACCCTATGAAGTCCACCACGGGGAGGGCGTCGCGGATGCGGCGAGCCACGACGGCGGATCAGATCAAGCAGCTCATCCTCACGCGCGGACTCACCCCCGGCGATCCGCTGCCGACCGAGGCCGAGCTCTGCGAGGAGCTCGACGTGTCGCGCTCCTCGGTCCGCGAGGCGATCCGCACGCTCTCCACCCTCGACATCGTCGACGTCCGGCACGGACACGGCACCTACGTGGGCCCGATGTCGCTGGACCCGATGGTCGAGGCGCTCGTCTTCCGGGGGGTGCTGTCCCCGGAGGGGTCGCTGCAGGCCCTGCGGGAAGTCGTGGAGGTGCGTCTCGCCCTCGACCTCTCCATGGCGGAGCGCGTGGTCGAGGCCGCTCAGGCGCAGGCAGACCCGGAGCTCGACGAACTCGTCGCCGAGATGGTCGACAAGGCCGGCCGCGGCGAGTACTTCCTCGACGAGGACAGGGCGTTCCACACCCGCCTCTTCGGCGCCATCGACAACCGTCTCGTCGGCCAGCTCGTCGGAGCGTTCTGGGACGTGCACACCGCCGTGCTCCCGCAGCTCGGCATCGCGCAGCCCGACGACATCCACAAGACCGCCAAGGCGCATGGCGACATGCTGGACGCCGCGCGCTCCGGCGACGTCGAGCGCTACCGCCAGGCCGTCGTCGAGCACTACCAGCCGCTGCAGCGGGTGCTGGCGACCGCGGAGGACGTGCGGGCCTGAGCCCGGGAGTCGGTAGTCTGACTTTCCCACCACGGAAAGAGGACCCGCATGTCCGTTGGACTGCTCGCCGTCGTCGACGACATCCTGAGCGCCGCGATGAAGGCGTCGGCGAAGGCCGCGGGAGTCGTCATCGACGACGCCGCTGTGACCCCGCAGTACGTGCAGGGCCTCACCCCGGCCCGCGAGCTCCCCGTGGTCGGCAAGATCGCCCTCGGATCGCTGGTGAACAAGTTCGTCATCATCATCCCGATCGCGCTGCTGCTCACGGCCTTCGCGCCGTGGGTGCTGCCCTACCTGCTGATCCTCGGCGGTTCGTACCTGTGCTTCGAGGGCGCGGAGAAGGTGCTCGAGTGGTTCGGCGTGCAGCACGGCCACGCCGACGAGGGCGCTCGCGACGAGAGGAAGCTCGTGCTCGGCGCCGTCCGCACCGACCTCATCCTCTCGACCGAGATCATGCTCATCTCCCTCGCCAGCCTCGACAAGGGACTCGGCATCTGGTCCACCCTCGCGATCCTCGCGGTGATCGCGCTGGTCATGACCGTCGCGGTGTACGGGGCCGTGGCGCTCCTGGTGAAGATCGACGACATCGGCCTGAAGATGGCGAAGAACCCCGCCCAGCGCGTCCGGCACACCGGCACCCGGATCGTCCGGTCCATGCCCGCGGTCTTCCGCTTCATCAGCGTGCTCGGCACCGTCGCCATGCTCTGGGTGGGCGGACACCTTGTCCTCATCAACCTCGGCGAGGTCGGGCTGCACGCCCCTGCCGACGTGCTCCATGCGGTCGAGCACGCGCTGGAGCCCCTCGGCGGCTTCGTGGTGTGGGTGGTCGACACCCTCATCTCCGCGGTCGCGGGTCTCGTCTGGGGTCTGGTGATCGTCGGCGTCGTCCTCGGCATCGCGAAGCTCTTCGGCAGGAAGCCGAGCTTCCACGAGGGCGAGGCCTCCCCCGCCGACATCCACCTCTGAGTCCGTCGGGGCGGGGGTGACGTAGTCTCGACGCCATGCCTGCGAGCCGCACCCTGCACCGTTCGACGCGCGACGCGGATCGGTGGTTCCGCGAGCAGGGCCTTCCCACGTTCGTGCCGCTGCGCCGGTGGTTCACCGATCTGCCGCGCCGCGTGGCTCCGCTCATCGCCTGGGTCGCCGTCGCCGCCTACCTCTTCCAGGACGGCATCGAAGCGGTGTACGAGGTCGCGCTCGACGATGCGGCCGAGGACGCCGCCTTCGTGGCCGTCCTCGCCTTCGTCATCTTCGTGATCGCGGTGAGCCTG
Organism: Microbacterium sp. K36; assembly: GCF_004794355.1. Lineage (NCBI taxonomy): Bacteria > Bacillati > Actinomycetota > Actinomycetes > Micrococcales > Microbacteriaceae > Microbacterium > Microbacterium sp. K36. Next base: position 130,166 of record NZ_SSDN01000086.1, read on the forward strand.
GCGTGGGGGGCGTACTACCTCGTGCGCACGGTGCTGCGCCGGCTGCGTCCGCCGGCCGGCACGACGCTCGCGCTTCTCGTCATCGTGGGAGCACTCGCCTTCCTGGTCGCCTCCGGGTACGTCGACCACCCGGGCGCCACCGTGGGGCCCGTCCTCCGCGGGCTCCTCGTGCTCGCCGTCTGCGTGCTCGTCACCGGGATGGGTGGTGGCGCCCTGCTCGGGTGGGCCTCTCGGCTCGCCGTGCGCAACGCCTCTGCGATCGGGCACATGGCCTCCATCGCCCTGCCGGTGATCCTGATGCTCGTGGTCTTCGCCTTCTTCTCGGCGGAGGTGTGGCAGATGGCGTCCGCCCTCTCCTGGGGGTCGATCGCACAGGTCGGGCTCGTCGTCGCCGTCCTCGCCGGCATCGTCGTGCTGCGGGTGAGCGCTTCCGAGATCGACGACGGAGCCCCGGCCCCGACAGCGGAGCAGCGGACCGCTCGTCTGGTCGGCACACCGGCGGAGGGCGCAACGGCAGCCGACGGCGCCCGCCTCCCGCTCCGCGCACCCCAGCGCATCAACATCCTGCTCGCCATGACCGTCGCCCAGCTCGTGCAGGCGCTCTTCTTCACCGCCCTCATCGCCGCCCTGCTCATCGTGATCGGCGGGATCGCCGTGCCCTCGGGCATCATCGGGATCTGGCTCGGTTCGGGCAGCGCTGCACAGCCGCTCGCCGTGCAGCCGCTGGAGTTCTTCGGCCAGAAGCTCCCGCTCACGGTCAACCTCCTCAAGGCGGCCACCCTGCTGGCGGTGATCGCGGCGCTGCCCTTCGTCTTCTCGGCCGTGAGCGAGGTGCGGTACCGCGAGCGCTTCTTCGACCCGATCATGGCCGACATGCATCGCGCCATCCTCGTGCGCGACGAGCTCGGCCGCCGCGGCGCACGCTGACGTCAGCCGCCGCCTGCGCCGATCCTGCTAACGTCGGCGTGCGCACCCGAAGCGCGAAGAAGGAAGAACCTGCGATGACCGCCGTGCACCTCAGGCCCGCCGAGAGCGCCGACCTCGACACGATCACCGAGATCCACAACCACGCCGTCCTGCACACGACCGCGATCTGGAACGAGGAGGCGGTGGATCGCGCCGACCGGGAGGCGTGGCTCGCCGACCGGACCGCGCGCGGCTGTCCCGTGATCGTCGCCGCCGACGAGAGCGGCGTCGTGGGCTATGCGTCCTATGCCCAGTGGCGCCCGCACAGCGGTTACCGCCTCACCGTGGAGCACTCCGTCTACGTGCGCGGCGATCAGCGCGGACGCGGCATCGGCACGATCCTCATGACAGAGCTCATCGCCCGGGCCAGGGCAGCCGGGATGCACGTGATGATCGGTGGTGTCGAGAGCGGCAACACCGCCTCCCTCGCCCTCCACGAGCGCCTCGGATTCCGGGAGGTGGGCCGCATGCCCCAGGTCGGCGCGAAGTTCGGCCGCTGGCTCGACCTCAGCATGCTGCAGCTCGTGCTCGACGAGCGCCCCACCCCGGACACGGCGCTCTAGCGATGGGCTTCCTGCAGTGGCTCGTCGACGCCTTCTCCTCGTCCTGGGTGCTTCCGGGTGGGCAGACCCTCCTGGTGCGTGAGGTCGTCGGGAACGCGTTCGGACTCGCGAGCGCCCTCGGCGGCATGCGACGCAAGGTCTGGGCGTGGCCGGTCGGCATCGTCGGCAACCTCCTGCTGCTCACGGTGTTCCTCGGCTCCGCGCTGAGCCCCGACCCCTCGCTCCCGCATCTCCTCGGTCAGGCCGGGCGGCAGATCATGTTCATCGCCGTCGCGATCTACGGGTGGATCCGCTGGCGGAACGCCGACGGCGGTCGCATCGTGCCGCGGTGGGCGCCGACCGGGGCCCGCATCGGTCTGGTCGTGGTCCTCGTCGTCGGAACCGTGGCGCTCACCCCCCTGTTCCGCGCCCTCGGTTCGTGGGAACCGGTCTGGGCCGATGCCTGGACCTTCGTCGGGTCACTGCTGGCGACGTACGGCATGGCGAAGGGCTGGACCGAGTTCTGGCTCATCTGGATCGCCGTGGACGTGGTGGGGGTGCCGTTGCTGTTCAGCTCCGGCTACTACGCGACCGGCCTCATGTACGTGTTCTACGGCGTCTTCACGGCGGTCGGGTTCGTGATCTGGTGGCGAGCGCAGCGACAGGCCGCGCGCCCGATCGAGATCCTCCCTCCCGACCCGAGCCCCCGCCGTCCGGACGACGAGGGCTGAGCCGCACCACGGATTGTTTCCGTGCGTGTCGATCCCGCTCGCCCCGGCCCCGTCCGGTCCCGTTTCATGGGGGCATGACCCGGCAGATCCGCTTCAACGCCTTCGACATGAACTGCGTCGCCCACCAGTCGTCCGGCCTCTGGCGGCATCCGGAAGACCGCTCGCGGCAGTACAACACCCTCTCCTACTGGACCGACCTGGCCAGGCTGCTGGAGAGCGCGACCTTCGACGGGATCTTCATCGCCGACGTCCTGGGCACCTACGACGTCTACGGCGGTACGAACGAGGCCGCCATCCGCAACGGCGCCCAGGTGCCGGTGAACGACCCGATCCTCCTGGTCAGCGCGATGGCCGCGGTGACCGAGCATCTGGGGTTCGGCGTCACGGCCGGCACCGCGTTCGAGCACCCCTACCCGTTCGCTCGACGACTCAGCACGCTCGACCACCTCACCCGGGGCCGTGTCGGCTGGAACGTCGTGACCGGGTATCTGCCCAGCGCCGCGCGCAACATGGGTCAGGAGGACCAGCTCGCCCACGACGACCGCTACGACCACGCGGACGAGTACGTCGAGGTGCTCTACAAGCTCTGGGAGGGCTCGTGGGAGGACGACGCGGTGGTGGAGGACCGCGAGCGCGGCATCTTCACCGACCCGTCGAAGGTGCACCCGATCCGGCACGAGGGGAAGCACTTCTCCGTGCCCGGCATCCACATCTCGGAGCCGTCGCCGCAGCGGACTCCGGTGATCTACCAGGCCGGCGCGAGCCCGCGCGGGGTGAGGTTCGCCGCCGAGAACGCCGAGGCCATCTTCGTCGCTGCACCGTCGAAGGAGGTGCTCGCCGGCACCGTGAAGCGCATCCGCGACGCCCTCGAGGCCGCGGGGCGTGATCGGTACGACGCCCGCATCTACACGCTGCTGACGGTGATCACCGCGGCGACGAGCGAGGAGGCCACCGCGAAGCACGCCGAGTACCTTTCCTACGCGAGTCCGGAGGGGGCACTCACCTTCATGTCGGGGTGGATGGGCGTCGACCTCTCGCAGTACGCCGAGGACGAGCCGGTCGGGAACGTCGAGTCGAACGCGATCCAGTCGGTGCTGCACCACCTGAAGGAGGAGGCCGACCTCGGGCGCGAGTGGACCGTGGGCGACTTCGGCCGCCACAACGCGATCGGCGGCCTCGGCCCGACGATCGTCGGCTCCGGGGTCGAGATCGCCGACGAGCTGCAGTCCTGGGTCGAGGAGACCGACATCGACGGCTTCAACCTCGCCTACGCGGTCACGCCCGGCACGTGGCAGGACATCATCGAGCACGTCATCCCGGTGCTGCGCGAGCGGGGCGCCTACCCCGAGGAGTACGTGCCCGGCACGCTCCGCCACAAGCTCCACGGCCGCGGCGACCGGGTCCAGCCCACGCACCGCGCCGCCCGGTACCGCGTCGGCTAGTCCCCCCTTCGAATCGCTCACTTTGCGGCAACACCGGCCGTTTTGCCGCAAAGTGAGCGATTCGAAAGCGGGTCAGTCGTCGCTGCGGCTGAAGATCCCTCGCAGCACGAGGAAGACCACCACGGCCACGACCGCGACGATCCCGAGCTTGAAGATGAACGCGAGGACCGAGAACAGGGCGCTCACGATCCACCACGCGATCACGACGGCGAGGATGACGCCGAGGATGGTCCAGAGGTTCTTGGTCATGCCTCCAGCCTACGGAGTCGACGCTGCGGGGATCTCCTCGAGCGACCGGTACACGGGCAGCCCGAGCTCGTGGGCGATCTCGACGTCCTTGTCGGCGCCGGACGACTCCCCCGGCAGCCGGAGCACCGCGTCGCAGTGCAGGAGCAGTCGGCGGGCGGTCTCGTACATGACGTCGCCCTTGCCGGAGTCGCCCGGCTCGAGGGTGCGCAGGACCGGCAATGCGACCCACTCCCCGATCATCGGCACGTGGCCGAGGCGGAAGATCGGACCGGACGCCTCCTCCAGGCGCGCGAGATTGCGAGCGATCAGGGCGGGGTCGCCGTTCGTGCCGGAACGGTAGGGGCCGGCGATCAGGATCAGGAGTGGCTTCATCATGGAGATGACTGTAGTCTGAATCATGCATAAACGTGCAACTTCGTGAGGAAACGTATGCTCGCTGCTCAGCGCAAGGACCACCTGCTCGACGTGCTCGCCCGCGACGGACGGGTCGTGGCGAAGGCTGCGGCCGATGAACTCGGAGTTTCGGAAGACGCCATCCGCCGCGACCTCCGCGAACTCGCCGAGGAGGGCAGGCTCCAGCGCGTGTACGGCGGCGCGCTGCCCATCGCCGCGGCCGATCGCCCGGTGCGCGAGCGCCACGATCTGGCGACCGAGAGCAAGGAGCGGGTCGCCCGCCAGGCGGTCGCGACCATCCTCCCCGGATCGACGATCGTGCTGGATGCCGGCACCACCACGCTCGCGATGGCGCGGCTGCTGCCCTCCGGCACCGACATCACGGTCATCACCCCGAGTCCTGCCGTCGCCCTCGCCGTCGCCGAGCACTCGGACGCGCGCGTGATCATGATCGGCGGCGAACTCGCCCGGCACTCCCTCGTCGCCGGCGGAGGACTCGCGATGGAGGCGATCCAGCACCTCGCTGCCGACGTGTTCTTCCTCGGCGTCACGGGCGTCGACCCCCGACACGGCCTCACGACGGGCGAACTCGACGATGCCGTCACCAAGCGGGCGATCGCCTCCCGCTGCGCCGCGACCATCGTGCTGGCCAGCGACGAGAAGATCGGCGCTGCCTCGCGCTACCCCGTCCTGCCGTTCGAGGCAGTCGCCGCGGTCATCACCGACCCTCTCGACGAGAATCCGCTCATCCCCGAGGTCCTGGCGCAGATCCCGGCGCGGGAGTGAGCGACGATCCCTCCTCCTCCGCGAGGCGTTCCGTCAGCAGGGCATGCAGGTGTCCTGCCGCCGCGAGAAGCGCGATGCTGCGGCGCGTGAGGTCGGCCAGCCGCTCCGCGAGGATGCGCTGCACCTGCTCGGTGTCACCGTGCGCGCGCACCTCGTCGATGATGCGCGAAACGGCGGGGATGCCGTAGCCGCCCGAACGCAGAGCGGCGGCGATCCGCGCCTCGGTGATGGCGAGGGAGTCATAGGAGCGGACCGATCCCGCACGACGAGCCGGGCGCACGAGCCCTTCTCGCTCCCAGTGCCGCAGTGCGGAGGAACGGACGCCGAGCGCCTGGGCGAGTTCGCCGATGGCCATCGCATCGTCCTCGACGAACGGATCGTCGGCCTCCGCCACCGCGTCCTCGAGTCCGCGCAGGGCCGCGCGCACCCGTGAGCGTTCGAGGGCGAGATCCGCGTGCAGCGTGTCGATCCGCTCCGCCGCCTGCTCGACCGATCCGCCGATGAGAGCGGGCATCAGTCGACGCGCGGGCACGGGACCGAGCGCCGTCGCCGACGCGCGATAGGCGCGCAGCGCCAGGGCATGCGGCATCCGATACCGCCGGTACCCGTTCGCACCGCGCTCCGCGGCGGGGAGGACACCGAGTCGCTCGAGGTCGCGCACCTGCTGCGTCGAGTAGTCGACCAGCCGCCCGAGCGCCGCAGTCGTCATCACCTGCTCTTGAGGGTTCTGCACGTGCTTCCTCGTCTTTCCGGCCCTTGAGTCCACATAAGCACAGCAGCCTCAGCATTGAAGGATGGATATGCAGGAGATCATCGCAGAGGTCCGCTCGTTCGACGGCGTGCTCGTCGTCGCCCCGGAAGCAGGCAGCGACTTCCCCGAACTGTCCTGGGGAGACGCGTACTTCTACCACGCGCCCGACGGCCGGATGCCGGAGCGCACGCAGCCGTACGGGACGATCATCACGAAGGACTATCCCGACGACACGTCCTCCGCGCTGGACGCTCCAGGGCGCTTCCGGGTGAACATCCACGTCGGACGCGAGCGCGCGGAGTCGATCATCGCGGCAGGGTCTCTCACGGGCGGCGACACCGCCCCGACGGCGGTCGACGTCTTCCGGCCTCACCCGTTGTACGGCACCGCCGGCTGGGTGTGCGTGATCGACCCCGCGGAGGCGACGGAGGGTGCCGTGCTCGCCCTTCTCCGCGAGGCGCACGAGGCGGCCCGTGCGCGCACCGGACGGCGGACGAGGTGACCCCCATGTCGACTCCGCAGGGCATGACCGAGACCGACCGTCGGATCGTCGCGGTGTGGGCGGCCGACTGCGCCGAGCGCGTGTTGCCGCTGTTCGAGAGCGAGGCCTCGGACAACGACCGTGCGCGCGATGCCATCGCCAGGACGCGCGCCTTCGCGCGGGGCGAGCTCACGGCTGCGGGCGAGATCCGTCGTCGTTTCCTGGCCGGCAGGGCCGCCCGCAGCGCCGTCTCCCCTGCCGGCACCGCGGCCGCCCGCTCCGCGGCACAGGCCGCAGGGGTCGCGCACATGGGGGCACATGCTCTCGGGGCAGCCGCCTACGCCGCACGGGCTGTCGAGCTGGCACACCCGGATGATCCCGACTCCCGTGCCGCCGAAGTGCGCTGGCAACTCGCGCAGCTCTCCGCCGAAGCCGCTGCAGCCCTGCGCACCCTTCCGCCCCTGGGCACCGACCCCGCGGGCCCCCTCGGCCCCGGGCTCCTCTCGTCCGGCCCCCTCGGCGACGTGATCCGCGAGATCCAGGCGCACCTCTCGTCGTAAGTCCCTCTTCGAATCGCGCAACTGGCTGTATCTGAGCCCGAAATGGAGCCAGGTGCGCGATTCGAAAGCGGGTCCGACCGCTTCAGCCCCGATTCAGCGTCGACCGGCCACACTGGGGGGATGCGGATCCTGGTGGTGGACGACGAGGTACGTCTGGCCGAGGGCGTGCGCCGCGGACTCGAGGCCGAGGGCTTCGCCGTCGATGTCGCCCACAACGGCGTCGACGGCCTCTGGCGGGCCCGCGAGACCCGGTACGACGCCATCGTGCTCGACCTGATGATGCCCGGCATGAGCGGGTGGAAGGTGTGCGAGGCCCTGCGCGCCGAGGAGAACTGGACTCCCGTGCTGATGCTCACCGCCAAAGACGGCGAGTGGGATCAGGTGGAGGCACTAGAGAGCGGCGCCGACGACTACGTCACCAAGCCCTTCTCGTTCGCGATCCTCGTGGCCCGGCTCCGGGCACTCGTGCGCCGCGGTGCGGTGGCACGACCGACGATCCTGGAGGCCGGCGACCTGCGGCTGGACCCCGCCGCACACCACGTGTGGCGCGGCGAGACCCCGATCTCCCTCACAGCCCGCGAGTTCGCGGTGCTCGAGCATCTGATGCGCCACCGCGGGCAGGTGCTGTCGAAGCGCGACCTCCTGGCCGGCGTCTGGGACGACGACTTCGACGGCGACCCGAACATCGTCGAGGTGTACATCGGCCACCTCCGCCGCAAGGTCGACAAGCCGTTCGGGCGCGAGGCGATCGAGACCATCCGCGGCGCGGGCTATCGGCTGGCGGCGAACGGTGGCTAGGCGGCTCTGGCGGTCGGTCCGCGGTCGGACGACCCTGGGCGCCACCCTCGTCGTCGCGGTCGCGCTGCTCCTCGGGGCCTTCTCCTTCTACGGCGTGCTGAGCGCGAGCATCCACGGCAGCACCGAACGCGCGGCGGAGCAGCGGCTGGAAGAGCTCGTCAGCCGGTTCGATGGTCCGGGCCGCCGCGGCCCCGACCAGCTCGACGATGACCTCGTGCAGCTGCTCGGCCGGGACGGATCGGTGCGCGCGGCGAGCGAGGAGGCCGCCGATGCGCTCGGCGCCACACCGCTGCCCGTCGACGACGATCCGCAGGTGGTCCGCATCGACGGGGAACCCATGGTCGTGGTGTCCGACGACGTCGAGGGCGACCAGACCCTCGTCCTCGCGGTACCGATGGACGAGGATGCGGAGACCCTGTCGACGGTGGCGACGCTACTCGTGATCGCCGTCCCCGCGCTGCTGCTGCTCGTGGCAGTCACGACCTGGCTCGTCACGGGGCGCGCGCTGCGCCCTGTGACCCGCATCCGCCAGGAGGTCGAGGGCATCACCGCCGAGCGCCTCGATCACCGGGTGCCGGTTCCCGACACCGCGGACGAGATCCACTCCCTCGCCGTGACGATGAACGGGATGCTCGACCGGCTCGACGCGGCGGCGACCGCGCAGCGCCGCTTCGTCTCCGACGCCTCCCACGAGCTCCGCTCCCCCCTGGCGACGATCCGTCAGCACGCGGAGCTCGCCCAGGCGCACCCGGAGGTGACGAGCATCGACGAGCTCGCGGAGGTGGTGTCCGAGGAGGGGCTGCGGCTGCAGGGCATCGTGGAGTCGCTGCTCCTCCTCGCCCGCCTCGACGAGGGTGTCGCCGGGAGCACCGAACCGGTGGACCTGGACGACCTGGCCCTCGCGGAGGTGCGTCGGCTGCGGGCCGCCGGGCTCGACGTCGATGGCGCCGGCATCCGTGCGGCCCGCACCGTCGGCGACCCCCGGCTGCTCGGCCAGCTGCTGCGGAACCTCGCCGACAACGCCGCCCGGCACAGCAACGGCCACGTGGCGATCGGGGTGGAACCGCAGGCGGCGCACGTCGTGCTCACGGTCGAAGACGACGGCACCGGCATCCCGCCGGAGGAGCGGGACCGCATCTTCGAGCGCTTCGTCCGACTCGATGAGGCCCGCAGTCGCGACGCGGGAGGCAGCGGTCTCGGTCTCGCGATCGCTCACGGCATCGCCACCGCCGCCCACGGCGCGATCACGGTGGACACGTCCCGGTGGGGCGGCGCCCGCTTCACCGTCACCCTCCCCTCGGCCGGCCTTCTCTCCTGACCCCGTGCCCGGGCACGGCCTCGGAGATCCCCGACGACACCCCGGTCATGGCTGCCGCACGGCGGCGTGTCCTTCCCGAGCTCCGAAGTCGTGCCCGAGATATCGGTTCCTGAACGGGGCTTCAGGAGGCTTCAGGGTGGCTTCAGCGGCGTCGGGGGACCATCGAGACATGAACGACAAGACTCCTGCTCCCGACCAGAACCCCACGCCGGACGAGAACGACGCCGCGGGTCAGAACGCGGCAGCCGCGGTCCCGAACGCGGGCCAGGACCAGAACGCCGGACCGGGCTCCCCCGACGGACACGGCACGACCGCCGACGGGAGCCCCGACGCCCCGACGGTGCCGGTCGCGCCGACCCCCGGCCCTGC